>CAVKMV010000004.1:55567-64268 GCA_963657675.1 Ruminococcus intestinalis | reverse complement strand
CACCCTCACGGTGAAAATCATTACTACCACAGTTTTTACAAGTCAATTTTTCAAAGGTCATTCTTCTCACCTCTATCAGTAATCAGCCCATCTGCAGCAAATCATCATTTTTGCAAAAGCTCAACAGATTTCATTACAATTATATAACAATACATAGCCAAAGTCTGTCCAAGAATAATTGCATCGTTATATTTTCTTTTATAAGCTTATCGTAGTCTTAAAGCTTTTAAACCAGCACTATGCAAATCTTTCCACAAAATTCAATTGCTGTAAGCAACGACTGCATCTATAAAAAACGCCCCAGTCCACAACAGGGCTAGGGCGACAGTCAATGTACAGTTTAGTGTTTTTCGCTCTCCTCCGGAAATTTGGGACGAGGGAAATTAGGTCCAGACGGCTTGAGCGTAAAACCCCTGCCAAAAACATCGTTAACATCACTGATAATCATAAAGGCGTTAGCATCAATTTCACGCACGATATTACGCACCTTAGCCAGCTGCGTCAGCTTAATGACGACAAAAACCAGCTCGCGGTGCTGATGCGTAAAGCAGCCCTCGCCACTGATATAGGTGACACCACGGCCCACAACCTTAATAATTGCCTCAGCAATCTCCTCATAATGCTCACTAATGATGATGACCTTCTTTTTGTAATCAAAGCCTGTAATAAAGGCATTACAGCTTTTACTCATAATGAAAAAGGTCAGTAATGTATACAGCACAGGCTCAATGCCAAAGAATGACACACTAGCCAAAAGCAGACAGATATTAAAAGCAAAGCCTGTAGTACTGATAGGGATAGAATAATACTTTTGGATGATAGCACCAATGATATCGGTGCCGCCGCTGGAGCCGCCTACGCGGTACAGGAAGGAAGCCCCTATGCCATACAGCGCACCGCCGGCAATACAAGCCAAAAGCCTATCATGCACAACGGTATAGGCCGAAAGAAAATGGAAAAAATCCAACGATGCTGAAAAAGCAATGATGCCATAGAGCGTGCTGACGCAATATTCCCTGTTCATGTATCTATAGGCCAGGAAAAACAGCGGGATATTACAAACAAGGCTGGTGACACCCATGGGCAGGCCGGCAATATAATAAACCAGCACAGCAACACCGCCAACGCCGCCGCTAAGCATTTTATTAGGCATATAAAAGGTGTTCATGGCGATACCCATAACGGCGCAGGCCAATGTCACCATAAAATAATGATACAGCTTCTTTTTAATTGCAGGACCCATCGTCTTCTCCTTTAATCAGCTAATCGTTCCATTTATATTTTAACATTTTATACAACAAAGGCAACATGCAAATAATTTCAGCAAATCTTTTCCCGAACGTTCGAAAAAAATTCTTGCTATGCAGGCCCAAGAAGTATAAAATAATACTGTATACAAGATTAGGCAGGTGAACTCAAATGATGAAACAAGTAAAGGAAACGGCATATGCCAAAATCAATCTGGGTCTGGACATCATCGGCAAGCGTGATGACGGCTACCACGAGGTGAGCATGATTATGCAGAGCGTTGGCCTGTGTGACGAAATCGTCATCAGCAAGGGCAGCGGTATTCAGGTTACGAGTAATCTGCACAACCTCAGCTGCGGGCCTGACAACCTGGCGTACAGGGCAGCGGCGCTTTTAGCCGGTCATTGCAATATTACTCCGAACGTTCACATAGCCTTGAACAAAAAAATCTTTCTGGCTGCAGGCCTGGCCGGTGGCAGCAGTGACGCTGCAGCAGTTTTGCGTGGTCTGAACCGTTATTGGGGCCTGAAGCTGGAAAATCACGAGCTGGAACAGCTGGGGGCACAGCTGGGCAGCGATATACCCTTTTGTATTGAAGGCGGCACGATGCTGGCAACAGGACGCGGCGAGGTGCTGACAAAGCTGTCGGACCTGCCCGCTGCCTGGGTCGTTTTGGCCAAGCCTAAGGAGCTGGAGGTTTCTACCGCCTGGGTTTACCGGCATTATAACCGCGGACGCGTCGTCCACGCGCCCTGCATCTGGCAGTTGCAGGCACATCTGTCGGAGGGAGCTGCAGCCATCACCCCCTACATGGGCAACGTACTGGAAACCGTCACCATCCCGGCACACCCCGTTATCGCCTCCATTAAGGCGAAGATGCTGGGAGCTGGTGCTACCTATGCCCTTATGAGCGGTAGCGGTCCTACTGTGTTTGCCTTGGCACCTGATGAGGAAACGGCACTGCGCGTAGAGCAGTCACTGACAGACTTTGCTGTAGAAACAGCAGTTACTACAACTATTGGGAGGAGAGATTAATATGTCCGGTCATTTGCAGCCAATTAAACTAGACAGCTATAAACCCCTACGCGAGCTTGTCTGCGAAAATATCCGTCAGGCCATTATCGACGGCACCTTCAGCCCCGGAGAACGTCTGATGGAAATCCAGCTGGCCGACGAAATGGGAGTCAGCCGCACCCCCGTACGCGAAGCTATCCGTAAGCTGGAGCTTGAAGGCTTCGTGGTTATGATTCCACGCCGCGGCACCTATGTAGCTGATATTTCCATTAAGGATATCACCGAAATTTACGAAATCCGCATCAGCCTGGATATCCTGGCAGCAGGCTTGGCAGCAGAGCGTATTACAGACGAGGAGCTGGAAAACCTGAACGGCTATCTGATGGAAATTGGCCAGCATATTGCTAACAATGATATGGATAAAATCGTTGAGGTGGACACTGCCTTCCACGATGTTTTGTACACCGCCAGCCGCAACGAACGTCTGCGCAGCATCATCAACAACCTGCGTGAGCAGATGACCACTATCCGCGGCCGTTCCATGAGCTATCCCGGACGCCTGATAGAAACAATGGATGAGCACCGCAATCTGGTAGAAGCTATCGCTTCCCACGACGTGGAGCGTGCACAATATGTAGCGCGCGTCCATCTGGAAAACGCAGAGCACACTCTCATGCGTTCCCTGACAGAGCGTTTGCCGAAGAAGAAGGCGAAATAATGTCTCCCTGTACAGATAAAAAAAATGCGCAGCCGGCTACTGCCCCTGTGATTGACGCCTTCATTTTAGCAGGAGGTCTCAGTCCATGGCTCAAGGAATACGCAGGCACGGAATATCGTTGTCTAGCGCAGCTCGGAGACAAACGTCTTGTAGATTACATTATCAAAGCCCTGCGTGACAGCGGCCGCATCCGCCGTATCGTGGTGGCTGCCAAGCCCCAGGCTATGGAGCAGCTGGCAGGCACCCTAGGCGAAGGCATCATATTGTGCGAGGCCGAGGGTGACCTGCCTGCTACTGCCTACGCTGCAGCGAAGGCCCTTGGCGAGGATAGCAGTGCCAAGCTTTTAGGAGTCTGCGATGACATCCCGTTGCTTTCACCGCTGGCTGTACGTGATTTTTTAGCCAGCTGTGATGCTTACCCAAACGATCAGCTCTATTATCCCATCATCCCCAAGGATGCCTGTATGGCCGAATTTCCGCAGGCCAAACGCACCTTTGGCAGATTATGCGACGGCATCTTTACCGGTGGCAACATGATGCTGGTAGACAAGGCCGTCATCCCCCGCGGGCAGGCAAAGGCACGCGAAATTTTTGCCCGCCGCAAATCGCCCTTCAAGCTATGCAACTGGCTGGGGTGGAGCTTTGTGCTGAAGCTTTTGTGTCACCGTCTGACGCTGAAGGCAGCCGAAGCACGCACCAGCAAGCTTTTAGAAATGCGCTGCAAGGCCATCATCACCAGGCATGCGTGCATTGGTATGGATATAGATAAACCAAGTGATTTAGAATTGGCAAGGAGGACGGTTACATATGGTCAAAGCCAAAAGAATTGAGCGCGTTGCCGCACTAAGCAAGCTTTTAGCCGATCACCCATATCGGCTGTTTTCATTTTCCTTTTTTTGTAAAAAATTCGTTATCGCCAAATCCACCCTCAGCGAGGATGTGCTGGCAGTAAAAGCCGGCTTGGAGCTTTATGGCCTGGGCAGAGTAGAAACTGTTTCCGGTGCCGCAGGTGGCGTGCGCTTTATTCCCTGCCACCTGCCAGAGGACGATGAAGGCTTTTTGCAGGAGCTGGCAGGCCGGCTCACCTCCCCGGAGCGTATTTTACCCGGTGGTATGCTGTATATCACAGATATTTTGTGTCACCCGGAAACCGTGGTGCGTCTGGGAGAAATTTTTATGCTACGACTGCAGGAGCTTGCCCCGGATTGCGTCATGACAGTAGAAACCAGCGGTATACCGCTGGCCATGCAGGTAGCACGTGCCTTTAATGTACCCCTTGTCATTGCCCGACATAACAACAGCGACATCACCGTCGGCAGCACAGTCAACATCAACTACGTCAGCGGCTCCACCAAGGCTATCCAGACAATGGCTATGCCCAAGCGGGCCCTGCAGCCCGGCAGCCGCGTGCTGATTGTTGATGACGTGATGAAGGGCGGCGGCACTGCCAAGGGTATGGAATCATTGGCGCAGGAGGTTGGTGCCCAGGTTGTGGGCAAGGCCTTTTTAATTGCCACTGCTGCCCCGAAGCGCAAGCTTATAGATAATTACACAGCCTTCTTCACCCTGCACAACGTAGATGAGGAAAACCAGGTTGTAGAGCTGAATATAAACAAATAAACACAAGAAAGGAAGAATAAATAATGTCTGATATAGTAGCAATAATCCTTGCCGCCGGCAAGGGAACCAGAATGCGCAGCAAATATCCCAAGGTATTGCACAAGGTTGGCGGCAAGCCGATGCTGCAGCACGTAATTGATGCTGCTACAGCTGCCGGCGCCCAAAAGAAGGTTATCATCGTAGGTCACGAGGCTGAAATGGTTGCAGATATGGTTGGCACCCAGGGAACAATTGCCCTGCAGGCCGAGCAGCTTGGCACAGGCCACGCCGTTATGCAGACTGCCGAAGCCTTAAAGGGCTTTAGCGGCACTGCCCTCATCCTTTGCGGCGATACCCCGCTGCTTGACGGCGGGGAGCTGAGAAAATTCTGCGAAGCTCACCAGACCAGCGGCGCCGCTGCCACCGTACTGACCGCTATCATGGACGATCCCTTTGGCTATGGCCGCATTATCCGCGATACCAACGGCAATGTCCAAGGGATTGTAGAACAAAAGGACGCTACCGATGAGCAAAAGGCCATCCGCGAAATCAACACCGGTATTTACTGCATGGAATGTCCGCAGATGTTTGACGTACTGGCAACGCTCACCAACGACAACGCCCAGGGTGAATATTACCTGACAGACGTGCTGCAAAAGCTTAACGCTGCAGGTGCCAAGGTTGGCGGCGTTTCCACTGCCGACAGCGATATGGTTATGGGCATCAATTCCCGCAAACAGCTTTCTGTCGCCGAGTGCGTAATGCGCCAGCGCGTTTTGGACAAGCTTATGGACGCAGGCGTAACCATTATGGACCCTGCCAGCACCTTTATCGAGCCCGGCGTCAAAATCGGCTGCGATACCATCATCTACCCCTATACCTGGCTTGAGGGCAGCACCGAAATCGGTGAGGACTGTGAAATCGGTCCTAACGCCCGCTTCACTAACGTAAAAATCGGCGACGACAATCATCTGCAATTTATCTATGGCCATGACTGCGAGGTTAAAAACCACGTCACCGCCGGTCCTTATGTGCACCTGCGCCCTGATACCGTTATCGGTGACAAGGTTAAGATCGGTAACTATGTAGAGGTAAAAAATTCCAATATCGGCATTGGCACCAAGCTACCGCATCTGACGTACATCGGCGACAGTGACATTGGCAGCGGCGTCAATATGGGCTGCGGCTGCATCACCGTCAACTACGATGGCAAAAAGAAGCACCGCACCGTTATCGGCGACAATGCCTTTGTCGGCTGCAATACCAATCTGGTTGCCCCTGTAACCGTGCAGGCCAACACCTATATCGGCGCCGGCAGCACCATCACCAAGGAGGTTCCCGAAAACGCATTGGCCATTGCCCGTGCCCATCAGAAGAACATTGAGGGCTGGGCTGAAAAGTATAGAAACGGAAAGTAATTGCCGTCAAAAAGTTTACACATAGCCCTAATATAGTGTATAATTAGGCGTGGATTAAATTTCACTCTCACGTGAGCAAAACAATAAACAAGGTGACTTTGGAGGGATTGGACATGTTGTCTGACGAAAATAAGCTAAGAATATTTACCGGTAATGCAAATCCTGATCTAGCACGCGAAATTGCTGCCTATCTGGGAACCACCGTGGGTGATTCCGTAGTTAACCGTTTCAATAACGGCGAGATTCAGGTTATGATTAACGAAAGCGTGCGCGGCAAGGATATCTTTATTGTACAGCCTACCTGCGGCCCTATCGTTAACGACAACGTTATGGAGCTTTTGATTATGGCTGACGCCTTTAAGCGTGCCAGCGCCAATCACATTACTGCCGTAATCCCTTATTATGGCTATGCACGCCAGGACCGCAAGGCCCGCGGCCGTGAGCCCATCACTGCCAAGCTGATGGCAGACCTTTTGGAAACTGCAGGCATTACCCGTGTAGTAACCATTGACCTGCATGCTGCCCAAATCCAAGGCTTCTTCAATATCCCCTTTGACCATATGCCCGGCGGCCCGCTGCTGGCAGAATACATTAAATCTAAAAATCTGGAGGACATGGTTGTCATTTCCCCGGACCTGGGCGGTGTAAGCCGTGCCCGTGGCTTTGCCGAAATTTTGAACGCCCCGATGGCCATCATCGACAAGCGTCGTCCTGAGCCCGGTGTTGCCGAGGTTATGAACCTGATTGGCGATGTTAAAGGCAAAACCTGCATCCTGGTTGATGACATGGTTGATACTGCAGGCTCCCTGACCGAGGGTGCACGTGCGCTGAAAAAATTTGGTGCCAAAGCTATTTATGCCTGCTGCACCCATCCCATCCTCACCGATCCGGCGCTGTCCCGTATCGCGCAGTCTGATATCAGCGAGCTGGTTGTTACCAACACCATTCCGCTGCCTCCTTCCAAAAAGCACCCCAAAATCAAGGTGCTCTCCATTGCGCCGATTCTGGCAGAAACCATCCTGCGCATTTACAATGACTGGTCTGTAAGCCAATTATTCGACATTAAGAAATAATTGTATTGCAAAAAGGCTTGCCAACGGCAAGCCTTTTTCTTTAGTCAGCAGACAAGCTGATTTTTAGGAGAATCCATGCGTATAATTTATCTTCTCATTATTTGCTCCCTCATAGGCACAACAGCATTATGGTTAGGACAGTTTGGCAAAACCTCCAAGCGCGCTGCTGCTATAACCTGCCTTTGCAGCCTGGCGCTTGCAGGCAGCCTGCTGCTTTTAGCAGTGCTGCCCGGCAACAGCTTTTATGGCAGGGTGCTGACACAGGCGCAGGTAACCACAAACCGCAAGGTCATCGCCCTCACCTTTGACGACGGTCCCTATCCGCCCTACACACAGAAGCTGTTGGCACTTTTAGCACAAAAAAACGTGCACGCTACCTTTTTTATGGTAGGAGAAAACGCTGCTAAGCATCCTGATATCGTCCGCCAGGTGCAGGCGCAGGGTCACCAAATCGCCCTGCACGCAGGCCGCCACCAGGACCTGCTCAAGCTAAGTGCGGACGAAGCTACAAGCAACATAGCCTATGGCAAGGAGACCTTAGAAGCCATAACAGGCAAGCCTGTGCGTTATATGCGTCCGCCCCACGGCTTTAAGGATTGGAGCGTCGTGCACGCCATCAACGCTGCTAATCTTGCTATTGTCAACTGGAGCATCATTCCCCGCGACTGGACGAACCCTGGTGCGCAGGTAATAGCAGACCGTGTCTGCGAGGCCGCTGCTCCTGGCGCCATTGTGCTGCTGCATGACGGCGACAGCCCCAAAATGCAGGCACCACGTGACCAGACCATTGCAGCAACCGGCAGCATCATCGACACCCTAAGGGCGCAGGGTTATGAATTTGTGACAATAGAAGAGCTAGACTCTTATTAAATTTATCCATACGGAAGGAGCCTTAACAGATGAAATTAATCGTCGGCCTGGGTAACATTGGCCGTGAATACGAAAACACCCGCCATAATATTGGCTTTATGGTAGTGGATAAACTGGCACGCCGCCTGGGCGTAAGCTTTGGTAAGGAGGACCGCAGTGCCTACATGGCTGAATACCGCGCTCCCGAAAAGATAATTATCATCAAGCCAACCACCTATATGAACCTCAGCGGCATCGCCGTCGGTGCCTATGCCAACTTTTATCACATTGACCCCGATGACATTGGCGTAATCCAGGACGATATGGATATGCCTGTAGGCCAGCTGCGCATCCGCCGCAAGGGTAGCGCCGGTGGTCACAACGGCATAAAATCCATCACCGAGCACCTGGGAACGAGCGAATTTCCCCGCTTCAAAATCGGCATCGGCCACCCTGCACGCAATAGCAGGGCCGTTATCAGCCACGTGCTGCATCCCTTCCAGGGCGAAGACAAGGCGGCTATCGACGAAGCAGTAAAGGAAATGGCCACCGCTTTGGAGGAATGGATAAAAACAGACGACATCGAACAGGTTATGCAGGACCATAACAAGAAAAAGGTTAAGCCGCAAAAGCCTGAAGCCTGACACAGCGCAAAAGAACTAGCAGAAGCCCGAAAGCTCCAGCTAGTTCTTTTTGGTTATGCAATGTAAACTTTTACGGATTAACATAGGCAGGTGTAGCAATAGAAGCCGTAGCACCTATATCAGGAGTCAGTGTTACGT
>CAVKMV010000004.1:0-55549 GCA_963657675.1 Ruminococcus intestinalis | reverse complement strand
GCCTGCACCAATAGTTACTGTTCCTTTAGCCATTATCAATGCCTGGCTTAGCTTCACATTACTGCCAAGTGTGATGTCACCGTTTTCGCTGATCAGCACCAGCCTGTCTGGAAACTGCGAGCCTGCAGGAATATTGATAAAGCCCTGCTTCGCCAATAGCGTCTTCCCCCGCAGCCCCTTGCTGCTGCCAAGACTGAGCGTGGTGTTGGTGTTGATGTAATAAAAGCGGGAGCTGAAGCCCTCGTCCTCCACTGTTTTTTGGTTGATGGAATTGGGACATTTGCCTTTTAAAAAGCTTACCTCAGGCAGCGTTACTTCTTCTATGCTTGTATATAATGCTGCCCTGGAAAGGTAATCTGCTCCCTCCAGCCTTCCTGCGGCCAGACAGGCAACAGCCGCCATTTCCTGCAGGGATGGGTCAAAATCTACACGGAGCCTGCACAAATGCTGCACTGCGCCAACATCAGCAGCACTTGCTTTTACCTCCAGAAAATTTATCCGCCCATCTGTGCTATATGTACTTTTTTGTGTTACCTGTACTGCCAGCCTGCCCGGCTGCAATGTTCCCTCATAGCACAGCTCCTCGCCTGCCGGCTGCAAAACTGCACTTTTAGCTAAAAATACTGACGTACATAGCTGCCTCAGCTGCCGCCCGCGGACGAAATCCACCTCGCGCTCATAGGCTCTGCCTGAATAGAGCAGCACCAGCTGCGCGCACAATAGCAGCACTGACGCCAGCAGCACGCAGGGCAGACCGATTGCACCCTTTTCACTAACCATCATCTGCTATCACCGCATTACAGCAGGTAAGATATTGCACCACCTGCCGCTCCGTTTTATTTATCGCCAGCGTGTAGCTCAGCCTTAGCTGCTGTGCCGTCAGCTGCTTTACCTGCCAATTAAGCACAGCCACCTCTGCCAGTGACACCGGGTTAATGCCTGTGCCCTTGCCAGTACGGGTACGCAGGTATAAGCCCTTGCTGTCAGCATAAAGCGTATACTGCTTATTTCCCTGTATCCCGCTGTAGCTGATTTTTCCATCAGCCTGTAAGCTGATGCTCTGCGCATCATAGGCCAAAGCTTTTTCTAACTGCACGGATATATATCTTTCCGCTTCCTGCAGCTGCCAGCCATCATGTATGGCAGTAAGGGTTTGCCGCAGGCTACCGGTAGCATTAAAGACCAGTGTCAGCGTCACCACTGCCACTATAAACGCCAGCAGCAACTCCACCAGCAGATAACCCTTCTGACTGCGCCTGAATAAGTGTATATTTGGCCCTGCCATAGACTGCCTGCACCTCCAGTATCACCAGCTCCTGCTTCTGCACCCTGCTTTGCGTTAATATCGCCCTACCACCATAAGCTTCACCGACTGCAGCCTGCTGCGCTGCCAAAGCACACTCTGACAGCTGCCAGCCCTGCTGCATAGCAGCAGAGGCACGATACAAACTGCTCACAGCCATTGTCAGAAGCACTGCGGCCAGACACAAATACACCAATTCCTGCAGCAGTAAAAAGCCCTGACTACTTTTCATAAACAGTCACCCTGCCTGTAACAGGCTGCACAGTCAAAAGATAGCTGCAATCAGCAAGCTGGCTGTGGCGCAGACGGTAGCTACCGCTAGCTGTCGGGTTACCGTTTTCACTGTAGCTCAAAACCTTCATCTGTGAATCTCCCTCCAGTGTTACATCAGCAAACTGCACACGCCTGTCCACCTTATTATTACGATAAAGTATATAACCATACTTATTGCTACTGCTAAGCCTTAAGATGTACATATTATTCTGCGCCTGAAACAACGTCTGCTGCTGCATGCTGCGGATATCGGCCGCCATGGTATAAGCAGCCAGCCGCAGCTGTTCCTTATAGTACTGCCGCTCCAGCGGCGCGTTGCCCACAACCAAAGCTGCAAGCAATATACCCAGACAGCAGCAAAGTAAAAGCAGCTCTGTCAGCAAATAGCCATTAGGCCTGTTATTCACCCGTTGCCTTGCTACCAGAGGACGTTACATCCACGCCCTTGGTATTTTTGCCGCTGAGTGTATAGGTGCCCGCATCCGCGTTTGGTGTATATGTGAGTGCATCTCCCTTGGCATCCTTAAATTCCAGCTTGCCACCCAAATAGTCGCCATCCAAATCGGTAAGCGCCGTAGGCACCTTGCCCTCTTCCATCCTGTAAAGCTGGATAGCCTGATCAATTGTAGCCAAATCATTTTGCAGGCGGGCGTTTTTCACCTTATCATTAGCCCCTGACAGCGAGGGCATGAGCATTGTCGCCATAATGCCAATGAGCGCTGCCGCCGCCACAACCTCAATCAATGTGAAGCCACCCTGTTTACGCATCGTTTTTAACATAACCGCACCTCCATAAATTATTCCGGCATTGCCGAAAGCATCTCAAATAGCGGACCCATAACCAGGCAGACGATTCCCGCTATAATAACCGCCGCCAGTAACAGCAGCAGGGGAACTAGTAACTGCTTTAAGCGCTCAAGCTGCTGCCCGAGCCTTTGTTCCCCTGCTGCCACAGCCTGCTGCAGCATCTGCGGCAGACAACCTGTTGACGCACCCACGCACACCAGCTCCAGCACCAGTGGCGTAAAAACGCCCTTAGCACCGGCCGCTGCCTGTTCAATAGCAACGCCACGCTGCAGCCTGCTATTTAAAAGCTGCAGCTGACGCACGTACTGTGCATCATCTATAGCCTCCGCGGCTATAGTAACCGCCCTTGTAATCCCCAGCCCGCTTTCTAAAAGCAGGGCTAAAAGCCTGCAAAGGCGCACCTCTTGTAAAAGGGCATGAAAATTACCGCTCAGTCTGCTACGCAAAAAGCATCGCAGTAAGTATCTGCCACCTGCCAACAGCAAGCCAAGCATTGCTATAATACCTGCCGCTGCTGCCAGCGGCCAGCTGGTCATAAAATGCTTGGCAGCAAGCAGGAGCAGCAAGGTGCCATGTGCCTGAACCCCCATTGCACTGTAGGCATCCGCCAGCACCGGCAGGATATAGAGCACGAAAAGCAGCAGCACGGCCAGCGACAGCATAAGCAAAATAGCTGGATAGGTGACGGCCTGCATGACAAATTGCCGTAGCTGATGCTGTTTTGTATAGTATGCTGCCAGCTGCCCCAAAACAAGTGCCAGCTCACCGCTTTCCTCACCCACAGCCACCAGCGCCACCGCCAGATGACTAAACTGCCTCTGCTCCTGCCCCATGGCCTGTGCCAGACTGCTGCCACGACGCAGGCTCTGCTGCAGACGATAGCACATCATTACCTGCTCGCCCTTTGCATGCTGCTGCAAAAGTGCCAATCCTGCCAATAACGGCAAGCCGCTTTGCAAAATTACTGCCAGCTGGTTGTAAAAGGCCGCCTGCTGTTGCAAGGATACACGTCGTCTAAGCCATATTTTCATCACCCCCCCACAGTCTTGATTATAGAAAAAGCCTGCCTAATGCGTACATTTTGTTTTTTCGCAGGTGTGAAATCGCAGCGACTAAATTGTGTCAATATTGTGTCTTTTGACGACAAAAAGCTCTGCAGCCCCCATTTTCCAAGGAGCTACAGAGCTTATAACCAGCTAAAATTTTCTAAATATTATTAATGATTCATACCCCAAATGCTAGTCATAACAACTATTTTACTCACGTCCATGGCGCAGCCACACCAAAGCGCTAATACAGCAAAGAATGATGCCCGCAACGACAAACAGGCTCTTGAGTGGCGCATAGGTGGCAATAAAGCCGCCAACTAAGGGTCCTATCATAGACCCAAACTGCTGCGCGCTAAACATAAAACCAAATACACGTCCCCTTTGATCCGCATCCGTATTGCTGGCCAAAATTGCGCTCAACGACGGCTGAATACCTGCACAGCACAAACCGTAGCAAAAATTGCATACACAAAATAGCAGCAGCGTCTGCGGCAGCGCCACCACACAGCTCATTATTCCCGAAAGCAGCGTCGTCGCACACAAGGCCTTGTAAAAGCCGTAATCCTGGCCAAAGCGTCCCCAGCTTGGTGCTGTCAATGCGCTGGCTATACCCACAAGTGAAAAGGCTACGCCGGACAAAAAGATTAAATTGCCTTCGCCATGGTTCAGCTCTGCCACGTACAGGCTAAGTATCGGCTGAATCAGAAGAATAACCATCTGAGCAATTGCTACATATAACAGTGTCTCGCGCACAATAGGCTGCTTCAGCAGCTGCACCCTGGGCTTATTGTCCGGTTGTTTTTTAGCAGCAACAGCCTTAGGCGGTTCAGGAATATAAAACATAAAAACCAAGGTTATTATCGTCAGCAGCGAGCCTGCAACGAAGAACGAAGCGCGCATACCAAAAAGCGTAGCCAGTGACCCGCCTACGAGCGGACCTATAACATTGCCGCAGGTGAGGCCTGCCTGCAAAACGCCCAGACTCACGCCCAGCTTATCAATTGGCACCAAGCTGGTGGCTATAGCCAGACACACGCTCCACAAGCCTGCTGCAAAGCCCTGGATAACACGCACGCCAAACATCTGCTCTGGGGAAGTAACCAGACCGCCCAAAAAGTAAGAGATAGCCAAACCTGCACCTGCACGCATGGCCATCATCTTTTTGCCCTTAGTATCGGCCATCTTGCCCCAAATGGGTGCCATGATACCGCCAATCAAAAACGTTATTGAAAAAATAGCACCATTCCACATTTTTACATCGTCTGCGCTCACGCCCAGCTCATTCATCAAATACATAGGCAAGAACGGTATGAGCATAGTATATCCCGAAGCCATCATCAGCACATTGACTGTGAGGATGCCCAAAATTATTTTCCAGTTTTTCAAAATCCACACCTCTTTCAAGGAACAAAAAACCGCGGGTATAGCTCCCACGGCTCATCTATCTGCACGCAGCCATCACTGCGCCGCTCCCTCTTTCTCTATGCTACATAGTATAACGCAAGTAGAAATGCTTGTCAATCAAACGAAAAGAGGACAGCACCTTCATGGCACTGCCCTGATTTAAATCACATCTGTACAGCTTATTTTTTATCTGCTGCCTTAGCCTCTTCCTGCTTTTGCGGCAGCATAACGCTAAAATCCTTCAGCAATGCCTTTTCACCGTTCAGCTCAAAAAGATAGACAAAACGTGCTGCGGGCATCTTTTCAGCAGCAACCTGGTACAGCAGTACATCGGCGTTTTTATGCTTTTCTACCACAATCAGCTGGTTGTTGGTCAGCTTGCCAAAATCCTTAGCTATCTGGGTCTGAAAATTGGTATAGGTTTTTTCATCCCAATTTTTCTTCATGTCCTCAGACATAACAGAGCTTACAGAGCTATAATTGCCACCGGCAAGAAACTTAGCAACAATTGCTTCCTCTGCATCCAATACCTTGCCGTTAGAAGCACTGCAGACAGCGCTGATAGCAAGCATCATCATCATTACAACCATCATAACTATTTTTTTCATTGGAATATCCTCCTCTAAGCTAAAAGCTGTTCTAATTATAGTCTTTTGCACAGCTAAGTGCAAGCAACAGGAAAAAACTTTGCAATGTATTTATAATTTTAAATTAGTCTCCTGCCATTGGGTCAAAAGCCTACTAAAAGCTTCCCACTGCGCCGGCAGGTTCTCCAGTGCCGCATCAGCCTTAGCCTGCTCCCAGCCGCTAAAAAGAGCAGCCTCATAACGCAATTCACTATTTTTAGGGTTGGCTGTCAATAGCTTCCGGATTAACAGGGAGTTGATATAATCATCATGCAAAAGTCCCAGCGTATCCTGCAAATATTTCAGGCTCCGCAAAAGACGTGGCTCGGCCGCCAGCTCCGGCACGCTCTGCAATGCGTAACGAAAGCGCTTGAGCTTGATGCGGATGCGGTGCAGCTGTTCCATATCACGTAAGTCAGGATATTTTTCAGGCAGAGCGATGAGCTTATCGTACCACACGCCAAAGCGGTGTGTCAAAAATTCTGCCAGTGTCTGCTGTCTGGCAGGCTGCGGCACGCTGTACAGGCAAAGCAGCAGCTGCGCCAGCTCCAGCGTCAGCTGGTTAAGCTTCAGGCTGCGCAAGGCCTTCTGCGCCGCTGAGGCACGTAGCTTTTGCAAAATTTCTGTCAGCTGCACCAAAGCACCGTCCTGCTCCTGACTGCCCCTAAGCCTGCTGCAGGTGTGCAGCACCACATCATATTCCCGCACATCGCTCAAAAGATTGGTGCGCGCCTTTAAGACTCCCAGCCAATGCGTTGTCTGCTCCTGCGGCAAAAGCGGCTTGCACAACGTCAAAAGTGACCGCAGGCGTCGCAGCTTTACGCGCAGCTGACGCATAAGCGTTTTTTCCGCACCACGCTGTAAAACCTCGTGCCACAGCTTACTCACATAATACACCTGCCAGGGAAGATGGCAATACAGCACGCTCATGGCATTATCCTTATCATAGGCCGCCAAATGCTTTTGGTCAAAGCAGCCACGCAGCTGGTCCAGGCGCTGCGAAAAATCGGGCTCCTCCAGCACAAATTTTATCCGTGCTGCCAAAAGCCTTTTAAGCAGCTCTCCTATTGCGGTCACAGCCCTGGCATTACCAGCTTCAAACTCCAAAATAATATCGGCCACAGGCAAAAGCTTATCGCTCACCAAAAGCACGCCCCAGGCGCACTCCGCCCGCCAGCCTACAGCGCTTTGCGGCACAAAGCGCGTCAGCCGGCATTTATACATATCATTATCGTTAAAATATTTTTCTTTAAGCCTTACCTTGGTTTTGCATGCAGGCAGCAGTCTTTTCAGTAAATTCAAAAGCTGTGCCTGATGCCTGACCTCCAGCCCGTGCAAGCACAGCCTTTGCTTCATCAAATCACCTGCTTAATAATTATTTGTCCTTTACCTGCGCCGACATGGGCTCGCCGGTGAGAGCCGCCACAATATTATCCACCGTCAAAAGCGCCATAACATCACGGGTCTCCACCGTAGCACTGGCCATATGCGGTGTAACCGTCACATTAGGCAGCGTCAGCAGCTTATGATCACCGGGCAGGGGTTCAGGATCCGTCACGTCCATGGCCGCGTAGGCAAGATGTCCGCTAACGAGCGCGTCATACATAGCGTCTGTATCCACCACTGCGCCGCGGCTGATATTAATTAAGCGCGCACCCTGCTTCATTTTGGCAAAGGCTGCGGCATCCAGCAAATGCTTAGTAGACGGATTCAAATTTACTGCCAGCATCACAAAATCTGCCCGTGCCAGCAAGTCGTCCAGGCTTACATATTCCGCGCCCAGCTGCGCGTCATCCTGACGCTGATGACGGTTGTGGTAGATAACCTGCATTTTGCTGGCCTGGGCACGTTTGGCAATAGCACTGCCGATATCGCCCATACCGATAATGCCTATTACCTTATTGGCCAAATCCGTTGCCAGACCAAAGGGCTTGCGCTGCCCCCACAGCCCCTGCTTAACATGGGCATCCGCCTGCACAATATGGCGTGCGCTGTCCAAAAGCAGCGCATAGGCCAAATCTGCAACGGCATCAACCAATACACCAGGCGTGTTGCCAACTAAGATACCACGCTCGGCGCAGGCCGTCAAATCCAGGTTATCATAGCCAACCATGGCCTGGGCGATAACCTTCAGCTTAGGCGCCTTAGCCAAAAGCTCTGCCGTAAAGCGCACGTTGCCTGTAGAATATACTGCATCGGCTACAGCCAGGCGCGCCTCCAGCTCCTCTTTGGGCATGCGTCCACCCTGCTGCCAGTCCAGCAGGTTTACCATATCCTTTAATTTTTCATAGGCACAGGGACGCAGCTTCCCTGTTGCCACAACGGTAAATTTCTTCAAATCCATAATGTGAGCCTCCACTTACGTATATTAGTATCTATTCGGGAATTTGCTTACCGGTAAAATTTCCAGCCAATAATTGTCAGGATCGGTAATAAAATATATTCCCATAGCCTCGTTTTCGTAGCAGATACAGCCCATTTCCTTATGCTTGGCGTGCGCTGCTTCATAATCATCCACTAAAAAAGCCAGATGGAATTCGTTCTCGCCCAGGTTGTATGGCTCCTTACGGTCGCGCAGCCAGGTAAGCTCCAAAAGATGCGGCGTTTTACCGTCAGTCAAATACACCAGGATAAAGCTGCCGTCATCTGCCACCTTGCGCTTATATTCCGTCAAGCCTAAGGCTTCTTTATAGAACTTCAGACTTTTTTCTAAGTCAAGTACGTTAAAATTGTTATGCGCAAAAGTAAATTGCATTTTTTCCACCTCTTGTATATGTTAAATTAAAAGAAAACAACCTGCTTTAAGAGCAACGCCGCCAGCGCGATGCCTGCCGCCAGCTTGCCTATGATAGCTAAAAACCGCATTTTAGCTGCCAACAGTGCCAGATGCAAGGCGTCTGCCGAAATACCCGTGCGCGCCAGCTCGTAAGCAAAGGCGCTGACAAAGGCTCCTGCCATACCGCCCACAAGCGATCCCAAAACCGGAAAGACGAGCGTACCCAGACAGGTGCCGACAAAGCCACCTAGGGCAATAATAAGCACAGCTCCCCAGGACACCCTTTCACGCTTAATACCAAACAGCTCCACACAAAATTCCCAGCATTCACCAACAACATAAATCAACACCATAGCCGAAAGCAGCCTGCCATTAAAATACAGCACCTCGTCAAAAAAAGCAAAGGCCAGTGCTGTCAGCAGCAAAAGGGTATTGCCTGGCAAATCAAAAATTGTCAGCACAGGCCCCAAAACAGCTATACAGACTGCAAACGTGCGCTCAACCAGCAGTTCCATAATTATCCTCCGTATATGTATATCGAATTAATTATACCACATTCAACTACACATAAGGATAACAATGTGTCACGAGAAATAGAAAAAAATGTAAAATCATTGTGCGCTAGTACATAAAATGTTAAAATTATAAGGAAATCAAAAACATTCAAGGAGGTTCCCCGTGAACGACATATTAATCACCCTCAGGCCTTGGTACCCGTCTATCAGCGCCTTTGTCTTTTTTACAGTTATACGTTATATCTACAAAAATTTCGTTATCCGTCTCCTGCGCCATCTCAACAACAAGGTCTCCTTTGACTACGGCGAGGACTTTCTTAACGCCTTTGAACGGCCGATAAATATCGCCCTCTTCGTTTTTGCCTTTTATTCCGCCATCAACCTGGCACCTATGGCGGCAGATTATAATCTCAAGCTTACTGATAGTATTTTGCGCACGATTATCGTCACAAACTTTTTCTGGGGTCTGTATAACCTTATCAGTACAACTCATGGCGTTTTCTTTGATCTGCTGGAAAAATTCGGCATCCAGACCGATGAGGCCATTGCCAGCATCATCGCCACTATTTTCCGCATGCTCATCGTTATGCTTGGCTTTGTTACCGTTGCCCGCGAATGGAATTACGACATCAGTGCCTTCATCGCCTCCCTCAGTATCGGCTCCCTGGCAGTTGCCTTTGCCGCTAAGGACGCACTGGCCAACGTTTTCGGCAGTATGATCATCCTTTTGGACAAGCCCTTTCGCGTAGGCGACTGGATTATGGCCAACGGTATTGAAGGCATTGTGGAAAAGGTTTCCTTCCGCAGCACCTGTATACGCACCTTTCCGCAGGAATTGGTATATATCCCCAACTCGCTTTTGAGCAATACCCCCATCACCAACTTTACCCTGCGCGAAAAGCGCCGGATTAATTTTACCCTGGGACTTACATATGATTCTACAGCAGAACAAATCGAAAAGCTTATTGCCAGTCTCAAGGAATATTTGAATGACCACCCGATGATAGACAGCAGTGACATCCGTGTCCACTTTCTTAAATATAACGATAGCAGCCTGGACGTACAGGTAACCTGCTATGCGCTCACAGGCAAGCATGTGGAGTATTTGAACATTTTGCAGGAGGTCAACCTGCACACGCTCGCGCTGATTGAAGCTGCAGGCGTAAGCTGTGCCTTCCCCAGCACCAGCGTTTATTTTGAGACACCGCTGCACGAAAAGGTTGTTGAAGAGCAAAAGAGCGAAGCTACTAATAATGCACAATAGTTTCACTATTAGTTTACAGAAAAAATTTTCCCTATAGGCTATAATGAAAATAGAGGTTAGAAGATATTTTTTATCCTCTACAAGTAATTATAGGAGCAAACAGATGAAGAATAAAAACTTCCCGGCCATTATCATCGGCGGCGGTCCTGCGGGCGTGAGCGCGGCACTTTATCTTGTGCGTGCCGGACAGGACGTGTGTATTATAGAAAACGGTCCCGGTGCTCTTGCCCGTGCCCATAAGATTGAAAATTATTATGGCACCACCACCGGTGGAAGCGAGCTTTATATTCAAGGTCTGGAGCAGGCCTGCGCTTTAGGCGTAAACATAATCAGGGATGAGGTCACCAGCGTAGATTATCTTGATGCCTTTACCATCACCTGTAAAGGCCTGCCAGAGCCGTTGACAGCAACAGCCTTAATCCTGGCAACAGGAACGAAAAACGTTACGCTCAAGCTGCCCGGCCTAAGTCAGCTTGAAGGACACGGCGTGAGCTATTGTGCTGTCTGCGACGGCTTCTTCTTCCGCAAAAAGCGCGTCGCCGTGCTGGGAAACGGAGCCTACGCCCTGCATGAGGCAGAATACCTGCGTCAGCTGGCAGCAAGCGTAGTTATCCTTACAAACGGCGCAGCTGACAGCCTGCCCCGGGCTGCAGGCTTTGATACAATCACCGTACCGCTCAAGGCCTGTGCAGGCCAGGAGCATTTGCAGAGCGTGCTTTTTGAGGACGGCAGCAGCCTTGAGCTTGACGGCCTGTTTATCGCCCTCGGTACAGCAGACAGTACCGATATCGCCCGCAAGCTTGGCGCAGAGCTAAACGGCCGCTTTATCCGTATAAACAGCGATGGAGCAACTAACATTCCCGGCCTGTTTGCCGCTGGGGACTGTACAGGCGGCCTTTTGCAGGTTGCCAAGGCAGTATACGAAGGTGCCCGCGCCGGCCTCAGTGCCGGACAATTTTTGCGGCAGCATAGATAAATTTGTGAAGTTATAAATTGCGTATGATTATCTGATTGAGGAGCTGATTATTATGCTACAAGAAATTACTAACGCTAACTTTGAACAAGAGATAAGCAAGGCCACCAAAACCGTACTGGTAGATTTTTGGGCAGCCTGGTGCGGCCCCTGCCGCATGCAGGGTCCTATTTTGGAGGCCTTCGCTTTAGAGCACAATGATATTAAGATTGTAAAGTGCAATGTGGACGAAAACCCCGAGCTGGCAGAAAAATTTGGCATCATGAGCATCCCCAGCCTGTTGGTCTTCAAAAACGGCGAGCTTGTCAAATCCGCCGTCGGCCTGCATGATAAACAGGCATTAGCAGAAATAGTTAAATAAGCATAAAAAAATTGCCACCGCATTACGAAAATGCACTGGCAATTTTTATTTATTCACCGTATTTTTTATAGGCAGTATGGTTGGTGCAGCCAACGATACTGTTAATAGCAAAGCCATGCTTTAAGGCAGCAGTAACAAAATGCTTAGCCTGCACTACAGCGTCCTTCATAGCAAGGCCGCCTGCCAGGCCTGCCGTGATAGCCGCCGAAAAGGTGCAGCCCGCTCCGTGGTTATACGAAGGATAAATTTTAGGCACAGCCAGCTCTACAAAATCTGTACCATCATAAAAAATATCTATGGCTGCATTATCGCTCAGACGCTCGCCGCCCTTGATGACAACGCTTTTAGCACCGGCCTGCAAAATTTTGCGTGCTGCCTCCTTGATATCATCCACAGTATTCACTGCCTCCATATCTGCAAGATAAGCAGCCTCCACCGTATTGGGAGTAATGATATCACAACGCGGCAGTAGCAGCTCCTTAATGCTGGCAGCAGCATCAGGTACTAAAATCAGATCGCAGCCCTTGCATACCATAACAGGGTCAATAACAACGTTTTTCAAAGCATACTTATCAATAGTAGCAGCAACCAGCTCCACCAGCTCGCGGCTACCAAGCATGCCCGTCTTCATAGCGTCTATACCTACGCCCTCAATAGCAGTCACCAGCTGCTTTTCCACCAGGTCCAGCGGTAGGGCGTACACACTATGCTCCCAGCTTTTGGGGTTCATGGTTACAATGCAGGTGAGAGCAGGCATACCATAAATGCCCAGCTCCTCCATCGTTTTTATATCAGCCTCCATACCGGCGCCACCGCTGGTATCACTGCCTGCAATCGTCAAAGCTTTATTCATAAAGGTCATTAAGCTCACTCCATTCATCAATAATACCATCATTATAAATGACAAGCTGGCATATGAGTAAGCTCAATTTATAGATATTTAATAATGCCAGATAAAAAGGGCAGCCGCATTTGCAGCTGCCCTAAAATTATAGGCTGATTATGTTATTCCTTGCCTGCCAGCTTCTTGTAGCCTTCCAGGCGGTTCTTAGCATCCTGCTCTGTCTTTTCAAACAGTGCTTCGGCGGTTTCGGGGAACAGCTTCTTGAGCGAGCTGAAGCGCACCTCGCCCATGAGGAAGTCGCGGAAGCTTTCCTTAGGCTCCTTGGAGTCCAGAATGAACGGGTTCTTGCCCTGCTCCTTCAGCTCCGGATTGTAGCGGTAGGTTGCCCAATAGCCACAGTCTACAGCACGCTTTTCTTCCAGCTGGCTGCAGCCCATGCCCACCTTCAGACCATGGTTGATGCACGGTGCATAAGCAATAATCAGGGAAGGACCGTCATAAGCCTCAGCCTCGGCAATAGCCTTCAGCGTTTGGTTCTTATCCGCGCCCATAGCGACCTGTGCTACATAAACGTAGCCATAGCTCATAGCCATCATGCCCAGGTCCTTCTTCTTAGTCTTTTTACCGCTGGCAGCAAACTTGGCAATTGCCGCAGTCGGGGTAGACTTGGAGGACTGACCGCCGGTATTGGAATATACCTCGGTATCAAAGACCATAACGTTGACGTTCTCGCCGGTTGCCAGCACATGGTCCAGGCCGCCGTAGCCAATATCATAGGCCCAGCCGTCGCCGCCAAAGATCCAATGGCTGCGTTTTACGAAGAACTGCTTTTCATCATACAACGCTGCACACTTGTCGCAGTTATCCTTGTATTTTTCCAGCACTGCCGTCAGTGCGTCAGCACGCTCACGGGTGCCTTCACCCTCGTTAGCATGCTCCAGCCAGTCGCTGAGAGCAGCCTTCAAATCAGCAGGCAGCTCACCGGTCAGCATTTCCTTAGCCATTTGCTCTACGCGCTCACGCGATTGCTTAACGCCCAGGAACATACCCAAGCCATATTCGGCATTATCCTCAAAGAGGGAGTTAGCCCAGCTGGGACCGTGACCCTGACAGTTTTTGGTGTAAGGCATAGACGGTGCGGAAGCACCCCAGATAGAAGTACAGCCGGTAGCGTTGGCAATCATCATGCGGTCGCCAACCAGCTGGGTGACCAGCTTAGCATACGGGGTTTCGCCGCAGCCGGCGCAGGCACCGCTGAACTCCAGCAGCGGTTTTTCAAACTGGATGCCCTTCATGGTCTTTTTGTTCATCGGGTTAGGCTTTTCGCTAACCTGATGCTGACCATATTCCCAAGCCTCGGCAACAGGCAGCTGGGTTTCCAGCGGCTTCATTACCAAGGCCTTGCCCTTAGGAGCAGGGCAGACCTGAGCGCAGTTGCCGCAGCCTGTGCAGTCCAGCGGCGATACGCTCATGTTGAACAGCAGGCCCTTAGCACCCATTGCAGGCTTGCTTGGCATAGTAGCAGGAGCCTTGGCTGCCTCCTCTTCGGTCATCAGTACGGGACGGATAGCGGCGTGCGGGCAGACAAAGGCGCACTGGTTGCACTGGATACAGGTATCCATCTGCCATTCAGGCACGTCGATAGCGATACCGCGTTTTTCGTAGGCAGCAGTGCCGCTGGGGAAGGTGCCGTCAGCATAATCCTTAAACGCGCTTACAGGCAGTTTGTCGCCCTCCAGCTTGTTCATCGGGATGAGCAGCTTATCAACAAAATCGTTACCGGTTGCTGCCTCGGCCGCGCTATCAGCAGCCTCTGCCCAGCTAGCAGGCACCTCTACCGCAGTGATAGCGCCAATGCCCTGGTCGATAGCGGCGTTATTCATGTCAACGATGTTCTGACCCTTTTTGCCATAGGAATGCTCTACTGCGTCCTTCAGGTATTTCACAGCGTCATCAATAGGAATGATGTCTGCCAGCTTGAAGAAGGCCGACTGCATAATCATGTTGATGCGTCCGCCCAAGCCAATTTCCTGCGCAATCTTTACTGCGTCAATGGTATAGAATTTAATATCGTTTTTAGCGATATAGCGTTTGAGCTGTCCGGGCAGCTGTGCGTCCAGCTCGGCTGCGCTCCAGTTGCAGTTCAGCAGGAAGGTGCCACCCTTTTTCAGTCCTGCTAAAACGTCATATTTATTAACATAGGACTGGTTATGTACAGCTACAAAGTCAGCTGCATCAATCAAATACGGTGCCATAATCGGCGTATGACCAAAGCGCAGATGCGAAACGGTTACGCCGCCGGACTTTTTGCTGTCGTAGGAGAAATAGCCCTGTGCGTACATATCCGTGTGGTCACCGATAATTTTAATAGCGCTCTTGTTGGCACCAACCGTACCATCACTGCCAAGACCCCAGAACTTGCAGCCCTTGGTGCCGGCTGGAGTAACGTCCACACCGGTAACAGTGGGCAGGGAGGTGTTGGTAACGTCATCGTTGATGCTCAGGGTAAAGCCGTTTTTAGGCTCAGCACTTGCCAGATTGTCATATACGGCAACAATGTCACCAGGCAGCAGGTCCTTAGAGCCCAGACCATAACGGCCGCCGATGATCAGCGGCTTGCGCTCGCTGGTATAGAAGGCTGCACGTACATCCAGATACAGCGGTTCACCAAAGGCACCGGGCTCCTTGGTGCGGTCCAGAACTGCGATACGCTTAACAGTTTCAGGAATTGCGCCCATAAAGTGCTTAATGCTGAACGGACGATACAGATGAACGCAAAGCACGCCAACCTTCCTGCCCTCAGCGTTCAGCTTTTCTACAACGGTGCGCACGGTTTCAGTTGCAGAGCCCATGACGATAACCAAGTCCTCTGCATCCTGTGCGCCATAATAGTTGAACAGATGATATTCACGGCCGGTGAGCTCGTTAATCTTGCCCATGTATTCTTCTACGATTTCCGGCAGTGCTTCATAATAAGTATTTACAGCCTCACGGGTCTGGAAGTAAATATCCGGATTTTGCGCCGTACCGCGGATAACAGGATTATCCGGATTCAGACCGCGCTTGCGGAAGGCATCCACAGCGTCACGATCAACCAGCTTGCCCAAATCCT
This sequence comes from Ruminococcus intestinalis, assembly GCA_963657675.1. Lineage (GTDB taxonomy): Bacteria > Bacillota > Negativicutes > Acidaminococcales > Acidaminococcaceae > Phascolarctobacterium_A. The sequence goes on along the minus strand of CAVKMV010000004.1, from coordinate 40,242 downwards.
CATAGTCCAAAAGCTCAATCTTCTGGATTTCGTGCGAGGTACGGAAGCCGTCAAAGAAGTTCAAGAACGGTACACGGCCACGGATAGCGCTCAAATGTGCTACACCAGCCAGGTCCATAACCTCCTGGACGCTTCCCTCTGCCAAAAGGGCAAAGCCTGTCTGACGGGCGGCCATAACGTCCTGGTGATCACCAAAAATGGACAGGGAGCTGGTTGCCAACGCACGTGCAGAAACGTGGAATACAGCAGGCAGCAGCTCGCCGGCCATTTTATACATGTTCGGAATCATCAGCAGCAGGCCCTGGGAGGCGGTGTAGGTGGTTGTGAGCGCACCTGCCTGCAGTGAGCCGTGTACTGCGCCGGAGGCACCAGCCTCAGACTGCATTTCCATCAGCTTTACGCGTTGACCGAAGATGTTCTTTTTGCCCTGTGCGGACCATTCGTCGACAACCTCAGCCATAGGAGACGACGGAGTAATAGGATAAATTGCGGCTACATCAGTAAAGGCGTAAGAAACATACGCAGCAGCTGTGTTGCCGTCCATTGTTTTCATTTTTACCATCAGATTCCCTTCTTTCTTGGATATCACAAAAATCTTGACCCATTGTGCAGGAATAAATTCCAGATTACACAAATAGTATACACTATTTACATGCGTTTGTAAAATACCAGCCAAATGTATACATGATTATTGAGTAAAAAAAGTGTGAAAAAGGCGGTAGCCAGACTACCGCCACAACTCTAACAAGGTTCTTCGTTAATAACCACTATTCTATTATCAGTCTGCCATCAATTTCATAGGCATAGGCCTCCTGCTCCAGCACAGCCGCAATGCGCAAAAAATCGGCCACAACCGCCGCATCGCAGTACACAGTAAGCAGCTTTTCGGCGTAGCTTCTGCCCTTGTAATAACCAACAGCATCCGCAACACAAAAGCCATCAGTATATTCATACAACACCTTGGCAAAATCATCTATAACCTGCTGCCAGGAGGCAGGTTGCAGAGCGCCAGCCTTATACGTACAACACGGAATATGAAAAACTAATTTATGCATCATATTTTTCCACCCTTACGCAAAATATCCCTATACTCTTGCACAATGTATACAACAATCTCATTAAGCATAGCGTCAGCAGTAGTTGGTCTTACTTCTCTTCCTGAAACTTCAACACTTCGTCCCTTTTTACTCTTCCAAATAAATCGCCGCGTCCAGCTTTTCGCTGACGTACCCGATGACAGCCGTCTGCGGCGCTACCGCCTGCAAATCACGCAGGCAGGCCTCTGCCTCCGCCTCAGGAACAGCTGCCAAAAGTCCGCCGCTCGTCTGCGGGTCATAAAAAATATCCTGCAACGCACGCGCGACATTGCCCACAACACGCACCGCCGCCTGCGCAAAATCGCGGTTGCGGTACGCCCCCGCAGGCACAAAGCCCATATCCGCCATTTCGTAGGCCGCCGCGTGATACGGCACGTCCTTGGCGCTAAGGTGCAGCGTCACACCACTGCCCTGCGCCATCTCCAGGCTGTGCCCCAAAAGCGCAAAGCCCGTAACGTCCGTGCAGGCGTGCACGCTGTAATGCACCAGCACATCGCGTGCATATTTATTAAGCGTACTCATCTGCGTATAAAGCTTATCCAGAAGTGCCTGCTCCACCAGCCCTGCCTTGGTCGCAGTAGTCAAAATTCCTACGCCCAACGGCTTGGTCAGCAGCAGCACGTCGCCAGGCCTGGCACCACTGTTGCGCCAAATTTTTTTCGGCTGGGCAAAGCCTGTCACCGCCAGGCCATAAACAGGCTCCGCACCATGAATAGTGTGTCCGCCTGTAATGATGACGCCAGCCTCATAGGCCTTGCTGTAGCCACCACGCAAAATTTCCTGCACCACATGCTTTTCCATCTTTTCCGGAATGCACATAATGTTGAGCGCCAGCCTTGGCTCACCGCCCATAGCGTATACATCGCTGATAGCGTTAGTCGCCGCAATCTGCCCATACATAAACGGGTCATCCACAATCGGAGGAAAGAAATCCGTCGTCTGGATAATTGCCAGCTCGTCACTGACAGCATAAACGCTGGCGTCATCGCTCTTATCGTAGCCAACCAACAGCCTTGCGTCGTAGTGCGTTTTAAAGCCTGACAAAAGCTGGCACAGCGTTCCTGCGCCCACCTTGGCACCACAGCCGGCGCAGGCTGCCAGCTTAGTCAGCTTAACCTCATTTTCCATGCGCATCACCTTCTGTCAACAAGCAATAATAGCAGCTCAATTACCATCGCCCTCCAGGCACCGCTATCTGCAAACCCAAACTAATCACTGCTATAAAGCACCCTATAGCCATCCTCCTGCCGCACCAGCTGCTCCAGTTCAGGCGTATGCAGCTCTTCAATCGCAGGCAGAGTATCCGCTGCAAAATACACACAGGTGCCACAGCTGCTGCTCAAGGAACGCGGTACAGGCCGCAGCTGCGCCTGCCAGCCACGCTCACTGCAGGCACGCGCAAAGCGCACAGCGCCAAAGTGCGAATAAAAGGTGGCAATGTACTGCGTCATTTACTCAGGTGCAGCGTAAATTCACCGTCACACTCTGTAACTACAACCTTATAGCCCTGATGCTCAGCATAACGGGTAACGTTTTCCTTGGAAGTATTATTATCCACGATAACCTCGTAAGAGGCTGCGCCGTCAGCCATTGCCTGGCGCGTCAAAATTACCGGTTCCGGGCAGGATAAGCCACGTGCATCAATAACCTGCATCTTTTTCACCTTACTTTCTATATGTATTAAAATAAGCAATAGCTGTTACAACGACGATGCCGATAACGACTGCGACCTGACCGTTGAAGGTGGGGCCGTTAGCACTGGAGGCCAGACCAAAATTGTGGGCGAAGGCAGCACCAACCAACAGACCGATGATAGTAACTCCACTATCGGAATTGCCCTCACCTGCCAGCACCAGCTGACGCATAGGGCAGCCACCCAAAAGCACACAGGCAAAGCCTGCGAGGAAAAGTCCCAAAATATTCCACAGCGCGTCGGTGTGGGCAATAGGCTGAGCCGCAAAGCCCAGCTTAAAGAACGGTGTGCCTGTTACTGCACCCAAAACCAGATTGCTGGCTGCGGCAGCAATAATGACAGCAGCAAAGCCAAGCAGCATCTTGCTTTCCCTAAACAGGATAAAGTCACGAATGCCGGCGATCATGCAAAAACGGGTGCGTTGGGTTAAATAGCCCACGCCCAATCCTGCCGCCAGGCTGATGGCAACAGCTGCGTGCTTAGCACCAGGACCGCCGCCTGCCTTGGTAAAGTGGATGAATGCCGGAGCCGCAGCCAGCAGCACCAGCAGCGTAACGGCAACCGCAGGCAGCAGGCTGCCCTCCATAGCAGTCATCTTATAGGTGCGCTTGAGGCTGTAGCCACGGTTTAAGAAGAAAATGCCTGCATAGATACCGCCGGCAAAGCCGACAAGACCGACCAACGCATTCAGATCGCCGCCTGCCAGGCGCAGCAGCATGCGGAAGGGGCAGCCCAAGAACATCAAGCAGCCAATCATAGCAAAAAAGCCCAGCACAAAACGTGTCAGCGGCGAGCTGCCTCCCTTAGGCGCAAATTCCCTGTGCATGTAGGCAGCACCCATAGCACCCAAAACCAGGCCGCTGATTTCGGGACGGATATACTGCACCGCCTTGGCAGCGTGCAGTCCCAAGCCGCCTGCAGTATCACGCAAAAAGCAGGCTATGCAAAAGCCCATATTGACAGGATTGCCAAAGTAAACCAGCAGCGAGGCGATTATACCCACCACCGCACCGGTTGTAATTATTACTGTTTTTTCACTTCGCATCAAGAAAAAGCCTCCCAAATTAATTTATCATCAAAAGTATATCACAACCAAGAGCATTACTTCAACAATACTCATAGATAATGCTGATATATTTACTAGGATAGCAAATACGTTGCCAGCAATCAAATTATATATCATCTCCAGTGTAAGCATAAAGGCCCAAAAACTTTTAACTTTGTACTTGACATTCGCGGAAAATGTCTTATAATAATAACATCTAATGACGTTAGTAATATGGAGGAGTATCTATGAAATATAATGAAGCTGCCTTAGAGCTTGTAGAAAGCATGAAAATCATTTTCCTCGGCCCCATCAAGAATGCTGCCGAGCTATTAAAGGGTGAAATCCCCGTACTATGCCACATTTCCGAAAAGCAGGAAATTACCCCCACTGAGCTGGCACGCAAGTTTTCGCTGACCACGGCAAGGATTGCGACCATCCTCAACCATTTGGAGGATAAGAGTCTCATCGTCCGCATTCACGACAACCAGGACCGCCGCAAGGTGTATATCCATCCCACCAAGGCAGGTCTGGAGCTGGCCAACATCAAAATGACAGAGCTGCATGAACAGCTAAGCGATCTTTTACAGGCACTGGGAGAAGAAGACGCCCAGGAATACATGCGCCTGACCCGCAAGGTAGCTGACCATTTAAAGAAGCGTTAAAGGCGTGCTGCAGCCTTGTCCCATTTCAGACCACAGCCGCTTTCGCTTTATCACCAATCCGCTGCAAGGCGGATTATCTTTTACATATTTCGCTAACGTCATTGATATATAATGCCATTGATTATAAATCTCGTTATGCAATATCGCAATGAAGGAGAAGTGTTCACCATGAAACTAAACAGCCAGCCCAAAAAAGTCCTCGCCGTTTTCATCGGCCTGCTCATAGTCTCCGGCCTGGTGCTGCTCTACAAGGGCTTTGACCCCGTCGCGCAGGCCAAGGTACGCAAGGACGGCATCCTCACGGCCGAGCAGGTTAAGGTTGCCTTTGATTCCGTAGGCGGGCGCCTCATCCGCGAAGCCGTCAAGGAAGGCGACCACGTCAAAAAGGGCGATGTATTGATGATTATCGACCCTACCGACACCGACCTGTCTATTGAAAAGACCGAGGCGCAGATTTCCCAGCTGGACGCACAGATTGCGGCCCAGAGCCAGAGCATCGACATAGGCTTTGCCCAGGCAGACACCAGCGAGGTGCAGACCTTCCGCCAGATTGATATGCAAAAGGCTGCTATTGATTCGGCCAATTCTACCTACGCCACCAAGCTTGCCGATTTTAACCGCATGGAAAAGCTGGAACGCGACGGTGCAATTTCGCACAAGGAATTAGATGCCTACCGCAATGCCATGGAGGTGGCCCGTGCTGACGTAAACTCCGCCGTCAACGGTCTCAACCAGTTATTGGGTGGCGCCTATGATACAGGCGACACCGACAGCCTGGTGCTGCCTGCCATCCAAAACCAGCGTGCAGAGGTAGCCAACCAAAAGAATACCCTCGCCAGCCTCAAGCAGCAAAAGAAGCAGCTGGAGGTTACGCTAAAGGAGCTGCAGGTGGATAAAGGACGTCTGGTGCTGCGTGCCCCTGAGGATGGCAAGATTTTGAAGGTTATTGCCAAGGAGGGCGAAATGATTAGCGCCAACTCGCCTGTCATCCTTTTGGAAAGCAACCGTACCTATTATGATATTTACGTACCCGAAAACGATTTGGGCACGCTCAAGGAGGGCAGCAAGGTAGAAGGCACCACCATTGCCGGCAAAATCAAGGTTCCCGGCACTGTAAGGCTGGTTGCCCGCGCCGATGGCTTTGCCGATTACAAAATGTCGCGTGAAAAAAGCTCTGCCGATATCACCAGCTTCCAGGTACGCATCTACACTAACCATGTAGACAACGTCATCCCCGGCATGACCATCGAGGTGCATCATGATCAATTCGCTAAAAAGTGAGATAAAATATCTCTTCTCCGGTCTGGGCATGCCCTATGAAAAGGTTTGTCTCATCGTCGCTATCTTTGTCACCGTCTTTTTCACCATCTATCTAGGGAACAACATCACCCGTGATGTAGCGGTGGCAGTTATCGACCTTGACCATTCCCGCTACAGCCAGGAGCTGGTGTCCAAGATTGATTCTTCGCCCTATATGCGCGTTGCCTCTGTGGTTTATACCACGCAGGAGCCAAAAAAGTTTTTAGCACAGGATAAAAACTTCGCTGTCATCGTGCTGCCTAAGGATTTGGAGCGCAACCATTATTCCGGACAGGCTGCCTCCATCGGCCTTTTTGCCGACAACAGCAACACCGCCCTCGACGCTAACATCCGCTCCGCGCTTAACAATCTGGTGGCGCTGGAAAATGCCACTCTGACGACCTCCGACAGCGGCGGCATGGTGCTCAACGAGCGCCTGCTCTTTAACCCCGCCGGCTCTGCCAGCAACGGCGCTGTTCAAGGCTTCCTCTTTATGTTTTCGTCTATGTTCTTCACCCTGGCGACCATCGGTATGGTGCCACGCCTGCGTGAAACGGGTGAATGGGAAGGCATCCTCAAAAGCGGCAATCCCCTGGTGCTGGCAATCCGCCTGCTGCCATACATGGGTTGTCTTTTAGTGGCATTGTTCGTAGGCATGGCGGTGCTGCGCCTGTTTGGTGACATGGTGTTTTCTGGTACGGTTTGGGAGTTTGTCATTACGCAGCTCTTTTATCTGCCTACGCTGGGAATTTTGGCGCTGCTCTTTGGCTGGGGTGCTGCCAATCCCGGCGTCGCAGGCAGTCGTATGCTGTTTTTAATCCCTGGCGGCTTCATCTTCGGCGGCGCCACCTTCCCCGTTTCGCTTTATCCCTCGTGGGTAGTGCTTTCGACGCACTTTTTCCCGCTGACGTGGGAATTCAACTTTATCCGCGACATTATCATCCGCGGCTCTCACCTGTGGGAGATGCCTGATATCATGGGCGGCTTTTTTATCTACCTTGGTATCATCCTCACCGTCTTTTGTTACCGCTTTTATAAAAATGCCGCAGCACTGGAGGAGCAGGAGCTTCACGTTTCCAGTCTGAAGGCCGAATGGGAGAAATAAATCATGAAAGCAAAAAAATTAAACAACATTCTTGTCCCCGTCGATGGCTCCAAGGAATCCATCTGCGCCTGCAAATGGGCCTGCACCGTAGCGCAGGGCACCGGCGCGACCATAACGCTGCTGCACATTGTGGACCTCAACCTGAAGATGACGTCCTTTGACCGCGTTTCTATGAGCGGCTACATCCCCGAAAGCATCAAAAAGCAGGGGGAAGACCTGCTTGCCGCCTACCGCAGCCATATGCCACAGGAGCTGGAAATTGAGCAGGTTCTGCGGGCAGGCTCACCGCATCAGACCATCGTAGCAGTTGCCGAAGACCTGCAGCCAGACTGGGTTATCATGGGCAGCCGCGGCGCCAGCAACCTCAAGGAAATCGTCATGGGCTCCGTCAGCCAATATGTGCTGCACCATGTCAGCTGTCCTGTAATGATTGTTAAGGACAATGATAAAAATCTATGATATTTGCCCTCCTGCCGTCATTGATGATACAATGGGGCAGGAGGGATTTTTATGCGCCAAATTTATCTGGACAACGCCAGCACCTCCTTTCCCAAGCCTAAAGCAGTTGCTGACGCTGTTTATCAATATATGACTACAGGCGGTGCCAACGTCGGCCGTGGCAGCTACGCCAGCGCCACCGCCGCCGCAGAAGCTGTCTTTGACGTACGCTGTGAGCTGTGCAAATTTTTTGGTGCGCAGGACGCTAAAAACGTAATTTTTACTAAGAACATCACCGAAGCCTTAAATCTCATTATCAAGGGCTTGCTGCAGCCCGGTGACCACGTGCTGGTATCGTCACTGGAGCACAACGCCGTCATGCGGCCGTTGCAGCAGCTGGGCGAAGAGCTTACCGACAGTACGCCGGCGCACGCCATCAGCTTCAGCCGTATACCAGCTGACGGCGAGGGCAGCATGCAGCTGGAAGCGCTGCCAAATCTTTTGCAGCCTAATACCCGCGCCCTTATCTGCACACATGCCAGCAACGTCTGCGGCACGCTGCAGCCACTGGCGGAGCTGGGGCGCTTTTGCCGCACCCACAAGCTTTGGTTCATTGTCGACGCGGCACAGACCGCGGGCAGCCTGGACATTAATATGCAGTCTCTGGACATCGACGCGCTGGCCTTCACAGGACATAAGGGGTTGCTTGGTCCCCAGGGCATTGGCGGTTGTATTTTAAGTGATAAAATCGCCAGCTGTATCACACCGCTAGTTGTGGGCGGCACCGGCAGTGCCAGCCACAGCGAACAGCAGCCGGACTTTTTACCTGATAAGTTTGAAGCAGGAACGCTCAACCTTCCCGGCATCATCGGTTTTGGCGCAGGCCTGCACTGGCTGCAGCAGCAGGAAATAGACAAGCTGCACACGCACGAGCTGACGCTGACGCAGCAGCTTTTGCAGGGGTTACAGGCACTGGAAGCAAAGCAGCTGGTGCAAATTATCGGCCACAAGGATTGTACAGACCGCACCAGCGTAGTTTCCATCGCTACGCAGCACATAGATATCGCCACCCTTGCGTATAGCTTAAGCGATGATTATGGCATCGCTACGCGCGTAGGCCTGCACTGCGCCCCGCACGCCCACAGGGTGCTTGGCACCTATCCCACGGGCACGCTGCGTTTTTCCCCGGGCTGGAACAATAATCCGGAGGATATAGCGATCACGCTACAGGCATTGCAGGATATATTGACGCATTGTAAATAACTCAAAATAGCAATCAAAAAGCAGGTATGCCTAAATCCTAGACATACCTGCTTTAGATTTTACCATTACTTTACCAAGGTTACAGGCACCTTGGCATTTTCTACAACCGCCTGGCTGACACTGCTACGCAGCAGGCCCTCTATAGCACCCATACCTCTGCAGCCAAGCACAATCCCATCACAGCCCTGTTCATCTGCAATGCGCAAGATACTTTCGGGTACATCGCTGTCATTTTCCAGCAGATAGGTGCAGTCCACGTTTTTCCCGTTAAGGATTGCGTGCGCTGCATCCAGCACCTCGTCACCAATCTGCGCATATAAGCAGTCACCATCCATCGCCATAACAGGCTGTCTGGCCTTGCCCGAGCTCACCGTCATCACGACGAGGGCACCACGGGTGTAGCCCACCAGCTCGCACGCATACTCCAATGCTCTCCAGGAATGGTCTGTACCATCAATAGGTACTAAAATCCGGCGTAGCATTTTATTTTACAATCAGGACAGGAACAGTTGCGTATTGCGAAACCTTAGAGCTTACGCTGCCCAGGAAGAATTCTGCAATACCGGAAAGGCCACGGCTGCCGATTACAATAGTATCAACCTCGTTCTTCTTAGCCATAGCGATAATGCGCTCAGACGGATGGCCAACCTCCAGATTGAATTTAACCTCGCCCGGATAGCTTGCCAGACGCTCCTGTGCCATTTCCAAAACCTTGTCACCGATTTTTTCCAGCTCGCTGTTGCCTTGGCTTACAGTTGCATGATCCAGCGGTACTGCCAGCAGGGCAGCATTGTTATACGGTTGAATAACGTTAACTACACACAGCTCGCTACCAAATTTGCTGCCAAGCTCTACAGCAGCATTCAATGCTCTCCAGGAGCCCTCACTACCATCAACAGGAACAAGAATCTTTTTAAACATAACAAAGCACCTCCATATTAATACAAATAAATTGCAAACTTACTTTGTAGGAAGCTCATAGACTCCCATATTTTAGTATTCTGCATCAACAGAAAAAATTCCTGCCTTTTTATTCGCGGCCGCGGTTTTTTCTTTTTTCGTGGATGCGTTCTGACTTTTTGCTGAACTTTTTGGGCTCATTAGCCAGGCTTGCCAGCTCAGAGGGAGTTTTTTCTGTACCGGTAGCAAAGCTTTCGCCCTTAACAAAACGAAAATACAGTGCAATACCGGCAATCAAAAGCAACGGCACACTACCTACAATATAGCGGTAGCCCTGTGGCACAGCCATCGTAATGAAGTCATAAATGACGATACACGCAGGCACCAGGATAACCTGGCCCAGGCGCGCTGCAAAGCCTTCCTTGCCCATAAAGCGCACCACCATGCCATAGGCCAAAAAGGCCACAGCAAACGAAACAAACGACATAAACACTAAAAACGCGAAAAACTCAAAATTCATCTAAAGAGCACCTTCCTTATTGTTTCTGCCCGCCGGCACGCCTGCCAATGATACGTGCTACCCACACACCGCTGGCGCTGGCCTGCGACAGACCGCGTGTAATACCGGCGCCGTCGCCTACAGCGAACATATTCGGCACCTTGGTTTCCAGATTTTTATCCAGCTCCAGACGTGCGCTGTAAAATTTAACCTCTACGCCATAAAGCAACGTATCAGCGTTAGCCATACCAGGAGCAATCTTATCCAAGGCGTAAATCATTTCAATGATATCATCCAAATGACGTTTAGGCAAGACCAAACTTAAATCACCCGGCGTCGCACTGAGCGTTGGCTTGGTAAAGCTTTTAAGCATACGCTTTTCGTCTGTACGGCGTCCCTTCACCAAATCACCAAAGCGTTGCACCAAAACACCTCCACCCAGCATATTAGAAAACGATGCAATGCGCTTGCCATATTGCAAGGGCTCATGGAACGGCTCAGTAAACTTGCTGCTCACGAGCAGGGCGAAATTGGTGTTTTTGCTGTGCAGCTTGGGATCACGGAAGCTGTGGCCGTTAACGGTGATGATGCCATCAGTATTTTCGGCTACAACGTAACCGTAGGGATTCATGCAGAAGGTGCGTACCACGTCGTTATATAACGAGGTGCGGTATAAAATTTTGGCCTCATACACCTCGTCGGTAATGTGCTTAAAGATTTCCGCAGGCACTTCTACGCGTACGCCGATGTCCACCTGATTGTTGATGAACTTCAGGCCCATCTTGCCGCATTGCTCGGTATACCATTCCGCACCTGCGCGGCCGGGAGCAGCAATCAGATATTTGCTGTGCACCTCATCGCCCTTGCTCAGCTCCAGCACGAAGGTTCCGTCCTCCTCGCGGCAGATTTCGTCAACAGCGGTGTTGCAACGGATTTCAATTTTATCCTGCAAAAACTTATAAATGTTTTCCATGATAATCAGGTTGTTTTCGGTTCCCAGATGACGCACCTTGGCATTCAGCAGATGCAGGTCATATTTGAGCGCCTGCATACCAATTTTGCTGTTTTTAGTAGTAAAATACTCACCTGGCGCACCATGACGGCAGTTCAGCTCATCTACATAATCAATAAGCTCAATAACAGTTTCCTCCGGCAGATAATCGCTCAGCCAGCCGCCAAATTCCGTAGTAAAATTATATTTGCCATCCGAAAACGCACCAGCACCGCCAAAGCCGCGCATAATGCTGCAGGGCTTGCAATTAATACAATGGTCAACCTTTTTAGCTGCCAGCGGACAAAAGCGCTTATCAATATCATTACCGGCCTCCAGCATAATCACCTTCAGCTCCGGATATTTCGTCACAAATTCATAGGCCGCAAAAATTGCCGCCGGCCCACCGCCAATAATCGCTACATCATACATATTTTCTCCTCCTAATTCACTCCCAGCAAAAAACCGCAGCCCAGCCTGTGGGCCGCGGTTTAAGGTTCAAGCTATTTCATTGCTGCTGGTTTTGCTGCTTCATCTTGTAATCAGTCTGTGCGTTATCAATATTTTTGTAACCCTTATAGCCCTCATTACGCATGAAGTCGGTCACAAGATAGCTTGCCTCGCCTTTAACAACCAAGGCGTGGGTAGCATACCTCTCCAGATATGGCAAAATTTTAGCGATATTTTCCTCCTTATCCACCAGCTCCACTACCACCGGAAAATTGGCGTTACCGCTGATAAATGTGCTCACCGCACGCCCCACGCCACGAACCTGCGTGGCATAACCTTCAATGCCCTTGATAACTGTTCCGCCTGCCAATCCCAATCTGCGTGCCTCACGCAAAACTGCCTTATACAGCGGCACATCCTCCAGCATAACATCCTCGCCCGTATAAATTTTCAAAAACGTTGTATTTTTAAATTCGATAGCCATACAGCTCACCTCCGGGAAAGCTTCTTTTTATCTCTTTGCTTTCATCCTTATAATATTAATTCGCTATCGATGTAAGCAATTCCTGCCTGAAAAGCAAACTGCAAGGAAAAAGTGTAACAAAAACATAAGATTCTGCTTGTCATACGCCAGGGAATATTTTATTATATAATCAGCTTGTCCCATTAAAAGCTAAGTAAAATGTATCGAAAGAAGGTATAAATATGTCTAACCTGATTCCCGGTCTCACAGGCACGGCCAGCGTAGCTGCCAGCACCGCCAACAGCGCCGCCACAATGAAGAGCGGTTCGCTCGCCGTTTTCGCAACCCCTGCAATGTGCGCCCTCATGGAGGAGGCTGCCTGTGCTGCCGTCAACGCCCAGCTTGAAGCAGGCAGCGGCACTGTCGGCATCAGCCTGAATATCACCCACGACCGTGCTACCAAGCTCGGTGACACCGTCACTGCTACTGCCAAGCTCACTGCTGTGGACGGACGCAAGCTAACCTTCGAGGTTAGTGCTAAAGACAGCAAGGGTATTATCGGCAAGGGTACGCACGAGCGCTTTGTTATTAACAACGAAAAATTTATGACCAAGGTGAATAAATAAACCGCTTTTTTACACAAAGGCTGTCGCCCGATGCGACAGCCTTTTGCATAACAAAAAGCCGTCCTTCTTACGAAGAACGGCTTTAAATTCGTGGTGATCCACCCGAGACTCGAACTCGGGACACCCTGATTAAAAGTCAGGTGCTCTACCAACTGAGCTAGTAGATCATTGGCTGGGGCGGCTGGACTCGAACCAACGCATGCGGGAGTCAAAGTCCCGTGCCTTACCGACTTGGCTACGCCCCAAGCATAAAAATGTGGTTTCCAGATTAACCTATCTGAAAAAGGTGGGGTGACTGGTGGGAGTCGAACCCACGCGTAACGGAGCCACAATCCGCCGTGTTAACCACTTCACCACAGCCACCAAATTGTTTCCAAACTGAATAGCTTGGCGACGAATAGTATTATACTATATTTTACACTCTGAGTCAAGTATAAAATATGGTTTTTTGTAAAGATAACAACACTTCCCGCACTTTTAGCGGCTGGCGATAACCTCGATTTCTACATGAGCTCCCTTAGGCAGGGCAGCAACCTGTACAAAGGAACGTGCAGGCGGATTGCTGGTGAAGGCTTTGGCATATACGCCGTTGATGGCACCAAAATTCTTAATGTCATCAGCATAAACAGTCGTCTTCACAACATCGCTAAAGCTAAAGCCTGCCGCCGTCAAAATAGCGCTGATATTATCCAGAACCTGCTGGGTTTCTGCCTCAATAGAGCTTTGTACCATTTCACCGGTTGCAGGATTGATAGCAATCTGACCGGAGGCAAATAAAGTAGAGCCTGCTAAAATTGCCTGGGAATAAGGACCCAGGGCAGCAGGAGCATTATTAGTAGCAATAACTTCCATGATAAAATCTCCTTTTACTTGTTTTTATCCTGGGCGAAATATTTAACCGCCCATTCTACAGCTGTAGGCGTAGCGGCCATGCCACCGCCTGCAGTTTCCTTTAAAGCGCAGGGGAGTGCGTCCCCCACGCTTTTCATAGCGTCAATAGCCTCATCAGCGTTAATGAAGCTCGTAATCCCTGCCAGCGCCAGCTCCGCTGCCAGCAGCGCCTGTAGGGCGCAGGCACCGTTGCGCTTGATGCAGGGAACCTCTACCAGACCGGCAACAGGATCACACACCAGCCCCAGCACGTTTTTGAAAACAATAGCAACGGCCGTTCCCACCTGCTGCGGCGTGCCGCCGAGCATGGATACCGCCGCGCCAGCAGCCATAGCTGCCGCGCTGCCACATTCCGCCTGACAGCCGCCTGTCGCACCAGCAAGCGAGGCACGCTCGGCAATAACCATGCCGATGCTGCCTGCCACCACCATGCCGCGCTCCAGGACTTCATCGCTAAGGTGGCAATGCTTCTTCAGTGCGAAGAAAACACCGGGAAGCACGCCGCTGGCACCGGCTGTAGGTGCAGCCACAATGCGTCCCATAGCCGCGTTGCATTCACCCACGGCAGTAGCATAAATAACAGCATCGCGTGCTTTATCACCCAAAAGGCTGGTGTAGCTGCCGCCATTCACTGCTTCTGTCAGCTTTTTGGCATCGCCGCCGGTCAGACCGCTATGTGAGCGCCTGCCCGTAAGACCAAACTCTACCGATTTTTCCATAACACCAAGCATGTCCTGCATCTTAGCCAGCAAATCCTCCTGGCTGCATTCCAGCTCGCGCATGTTATAATCTATCAAAAAATCATCCAGAGACTGCTGCCAGTTTGCAGCCTCCTCTATCCAGCTGTTTAACGAAAGCATTTCCTTTTTCATGCTGTCTACCTCACAAAACACTGGCGATAAAACGCACTGATTCTATCTGCTGCAGTGCGCCGATAAGATTGATAATCTCATCTGGAACTGCCTCGTCACATTCAATAACCATCGAAGCCATGCCGCCCTTATCACTGCGGAAAAGGCGCATAGTAGCGATATTAACCCCAGCGTTGGCCAGCGTGCTCGTTACCAGGGCGATAACGCCACGGGTATCAATATGCACAGTAAGGATTGCCGGCAAACGTCCGATCAGCTCCACAGGGAAGCCGTCGATTTCTGTCACCTGCACCTGGCCGCCGCCTACGGACGAGCCTATGATTTCGCAGCGTGCGCCATTGGCGGCCGTCAGCTTAAACAGCACCGTATTGGGATGAGCCTTGTTGCCTAAATCGATTTTGCTGTAGCTGTATTCCAGCCCGTTTTCCTTAGCGTAGCAATTTGCCTTCGGGATGCGCTCATCATCCGGCAGCCAGCCCATAAGCCCTGCCAAAAGCGCCATGTCCGTACCATGCCCCTTATAGGTTTCGGCAAAGGAGCCATGCAGATAGATTTCGGCCCTGACAGGCTTAGCACCCAAAATGCTGGCCGCCAGCAGCCCCAAACGCACAGCACCTGCTGTGTGCGAGCTGGAAGGACCAATCATCACCGGACCAATAATATCAAAAATACTCATAGCGCACCTCTATTCATCGCTAGCCAGAGAGCGGTGCGCCAGTCCAACGCACATTTCGTTGAGGTTAAGCACGCCCACTCCCATATAAATGGCCACACAAAGATGTTCCCCTGCACGTGCCAGGCCGATTTTGCCGCCAACATTGAAGCCAAAGGCCTTCACCTTTACCTGCTCCAACGCTTCATGTGCCGCTCCTGCCACAGCTCCTGCACCCACATGGGTTTCGGTAACCAGCCCCTGGCGCTGCGCTGCCACCACGGCACGCTCAATAATTTTTACGATTGAAGGAAGAAACTCGCCGCCAAAATCCACAGCAGTAGAGCGGATCCCCTGCTCTGCCAGACGCTCCTTAACCCTGTTTTCCTCAACACGGTTAGCTGTGAGCGCTATGCGCAGCGCGGCGCGGCCCACCTCTATGCTGTTTAAGCAGCTCTTGCCACACTCATGCATCTCAGCCACTCCCTTCTAAAAACAAACTGACTTATTCCTCTTCAGGAACCTCTACAACCTCCTTAATCTTGTTTTTATCAAAAAGATATACCAAGATAAAGGTAATAATGCAGATAGGCCATTCAAAATAAATAACCTCGTTCGCAAACATCGGCTTAATGCCTTCCAGCGGGCTGCCGGGCATAAACCAAAGTGCGATACCGATAAGACTTACCAGCGTCGTCCAAAAAGCGGCACTGCGACGGCACAGGCCAGGCGCGAACATCGTAAAGAAGAAGACGCAGGTCAGGCCACAGGTCATAGAAAGGCCTGCAATCATAGTCTTAACGATGCCTGCCGCATTAAAGGCAAACCACAGCGTTACCAGGCCGACAACGAAAACAGAAAGACGGTTTATGATAACGAATTTATCCTCTGCAATCTTGGGATTAATAAAGCGTTTATAAATATCATTGCTAAAGAGCGTTGCCGCACCCAGCAAAATAGTGCAGGCGGTGGATACGTCCGCAGCCCACAGCGCTGCCAGCGTTACGCCGCCGGCCAGCGGGTCCAGCGTCATTACTACCTTAGGCATAGCCAGTGCTGCCTGTGCTAAAGGCATTTCGGGATACATGGCCTTGCATACAACGCCAAGCACCGCACAGATAAAGCCAACCGGGAAAATCATCAGGCCTGCCAGAATGTAGCCGTTACGTGCAGCCTTGGCGTTTTTAGCACCGCAGGCAATCTGCACAGGACCCTGCGCGGTAATGGTTTGAGTAATCATAACGATAATCCAGCCAAGGATGGTGGCAAAGGCCAGGCCGCCCACAGGACTGCCCATCATCTCCGGCTGCGGCACCTTGCTCAGTACTGCGTCCCAGCCGCCAACGTTAGCTACAGACTGGACAGCAGAATAAACGATACCGATGTAGATCAGCGTAACACTGACGATGTTAGCCAAGCCGCTGGACCACAGGCCGCCGATAAGCGTAATGCCGATAAAAACTACGGCGCTCATAATCATGCCGCCCTTAAAGGAGAAGAACTGCGGCAAAAGCGATGACAAAATTGCGCCACCTGCCATATACTGTAAGGCAGTAATAACGCACATAATAATTACCAGACCGATAGCCGCAATCGCACGGCCCTTGGTATCGTAGTAGTATTCAAAGAATTCGGGGATGGTGGAAACCTTCATTGAACGCAGCTTGCCTGCTGCCAAAAGACCCATGACAATAGCACCGATAGACCAGGCGCCATTATACCAGCCGGCAGCCATGCCGACGCTGAACGCGCGCTGCGCCACACCTACGGTAGAAGCAGCACCAACTGCCAGACCGGTTACATTAACGGCGACGAGAATGGTCCCCAGCTTGCGTCCTGCAAGCAAAAACGCGGTGGACCCACTATCCGCCCTGTGCTTTGCCCAAAGGCTGATGCCAAAGAGCAGCGCAATGTACACTACAACGATAACCAACTGAATAGACATAAAAAAATACACTACCTTTCTTCCATGCTGCCATAGCACGTTAATACTGCTATGCTGTAAGACCACTAACCATACTACCATCCTACAACGCACAATAATTTGTGTAATATTATACCAACTTTCACATTCAATGAAAAGCTTTTTGGCTAAATTTTCTCCCCCGGCAGCATTAGCGTTAAAAATTTTACATAAAATTTCCTTCATCAATAGGAGTAAAAAAGGATTTTATTTATTTTTGTCGAATTGCATAATGTATGTTGTAATACATTGGAGGGAATAATATGTTTACTTATACAACCAGCGGGGTTTGCTCCCGCCAGATTCATTTTGATATAGTTGACGGTAAGCTGCATAACGTACACTTCGACGGTGGCTGCCCCGGAAACCTGGCTGCCATCTGCACCCTGATAGAGGGTAAGGATGCCAAAGAAATTGCTACGCTCCTGGCAGGCAACAAATGCGGCGCCCGCCCCACCAGCTGTGCCGACCAGTTATCCAAGGCTATTTTAGCAAACCTGTAAGCCTGTCAGCCGCACAGACTAAGCAATAACAAGGGTGTTGGCAGCAGCTGCCAACGCAAATAATTGGCACCGAAAGCTTTGTGCCGTTTTTGAAGGAAGGAGGACATTATGTACAAGATTACCAAAAGCACCGATAACGGACTGGATGAGCTGGAGCTTGACCGTCTGGAAAAAGGCTACTGGCTGGACATAGTAGCTCCTTCCGTAGAAGAGCTTGAGGAAATTGCCGCTGCCACCAAAATCCAGATGGATTTTTTGAGCGCCGCATTGGACGAGGAAGAAAAATCACGTATCGAGGTTGAGGACGACCAAATCCTGATCTTAGTAGATATTCCCTTTTTGCGCAGTAATAAGGATTACGACACTTTGCCTCTGGGCATCATCGTCACAGAGATGGGCGTAGTCACCATCTGCCTGGAGCCAAATGCTGTTACGGCGGATTTTGGTGCCCACAACAGCAAAATGTTCAGCACCTTCAAAAAGACGCGCTTTCTCTTCCAAATCCTTTATAAGTCTGCCACCCTCTATCTGAAATATATCCGTATCATCATCCGCCGTACAGACGAGCTGGAAATTCACCTGCGCCAGTCTATGGAAAACAACGAGCTGTTTAATCTGCTGGATCTGCAAAAATCCCTGACCTACTTTTCCACCTCCCTGCGCAGTAATTCCATCGTGCTTGAAAGGCTGCTGCGCCTGCGCAACGCTACACAGTCACAGCATCTTGTCAAGGTGTATGAGGAGGACGAGGATTTGCTGGATGACGTCATCATTGAATACAAGCAGGCAGTAGAGATGGTAGAGATGTACAGCCACATTCTTAACAGCATGATGGAGGTTTTTGCCAGCATCATCAGCAACAACCTCAACCTGGTCATGAAGTTTCTGGCTTCAGTCACCATCATCCTTGCTATCCCCACGCTCATCAGCGGCCTGTGGGGCATGAACGTGCCTGTTCCCCTTGCTGACAGTCCCTACGGCTTTGCCTTCGTCGTCATGCTGGCTGCCTGCATTGCCTTTTGTACTGCCTTTTTGCTGTGGAAGAAGAGAATGTTTTAGTTTACACAAATTGAGGTTTTGCCGATGTCCAAGGTTACAAAGGAAAAGCTGCTCGCCGGTTATATTTTTGGCGACAGCGATAACGAAGAATATATTTACCTGCCTGGTGGCGAGGTGGGCAGCGAAGCCCCGCTGTGTGTTTTAGAACGCGGCAGCTCGCGCGAGGATTTGACGCTGGAGGAGGCTGCACACATGGTTCACCGCCTGGCACTGCGTCCCTGCGCCCATCCCGTATGGGGCAGACGTTCATACTGATTATACCTGAGAGCTGTGAGTTAATCGCAGCCTTTTCTATATCTGCACCAATTAAAGGAGGATGTTTTTATGTATATCCCTAAGCTGCACAAAATCTGGCTCTGCCAAAATGAAAACGGCGGCATTTATCTGTATCCCAAAATGGCCAACCGCCATGGTCTCATCGCCGGTGCCACGGGCACAGGCAAAACCGTGACGCTCAAGGTGCTGGCCGAAAGCTTTAGCGAAATGGGCGTACCTGTTTTCCTGGCAGATATCAAGGGCGATGTATCCGGTATGTGCCTGCCTGGCGAGGACAGCGAAGGCTTCCAAAAGCGCTTAAAAAATAAACTGGGTCTGGAAACCCAATGGAAGTTTGCCGGTTATCCTGTACGCTTTTGGGATGTTTACGGCAAGGGAGGTATCCCCATCCGTGCCACCGTATCCGAGATGGGTCCGGAGCTTTTGAGCCGTCTTTTAGAGCTCAACGAAACGCAAAGCGGCGTTATGAGCATTGTCTTCCGCGTAGCCGATGACCAAGGCCTTCTGCTTTTAGACTTTAAGGATTTGCGCAGCATGGTGCAATACGTTGGTGACCATGCCGCCGAATATAAAACCACCTATGGCAACGTCAGCGCCGCCAGCATCGGCAGCATCCAAAGGGCGCTGCTCAGGCTGGAGGACCAGGGAGCGGATATTTTCTTTGGCGAGCCCGCGCTTGATATCCACGACTGGTTTGCCACTGCCGAGGACGGTCGCGGCGTTATCAACCTGCTGCACGCCACCGAGCTTTTCCAGCGTCCGCTTTTATATTCCACCTTTCTTTTGTGGATGCTGAGCGAGCTGTATGAAATGATGCCGGAGGCAGGCGATTTGGACAAGCCCAAAATGGTATTCTTCTTTGACGAGGCGCACCTGATTTTCAAGGATGCACCGCAATCCCTGCTCGATAAGGTGGAGCAGATTGTCCGTCTGATACGCTCCAAGGGCATTGGCATTTACTTTATCACCCAACAGCCGGCGGACGTGCCGGAGGCAGTGCTGGCACAGCTGGGCAATAAGCTGCAGCACGCTCTGCGCGCCTACACTCCCAAGGAACGCAAAAGCCTGAAGGCCACCGCACAGTCCTTCCGTGAAAACCCTGCCATCAATGCCGAAGCAGCCTTAGGCGAGCTAGGCACCGGCGAGGTGCTTGTCTCCCTTTTGGATCCAGATGGTATTCCCACCATGGTGCAGCGAGCCTACGTAATGCCACCGCGCAGCTATCTGGGCGTTTGTGACGACGCCCATCGTCAGCAGATGATTAAGGACTGCCCGCTTTACAGCAAATACGCCGAAGCAGTCGACCGCGAATCGGCCTACGAGCTATTGGCGCAGAAGGCAACCCAGGCGCAGGAGGAGGCCGCAGCTGCTGCCAAAGCCAAGGAAGATGCCAAGGCAGCAGCTGCTAAGGCCAAGGAGGACGAAAAGGCCTCCAAGGCAGAGGAGCGTCAGCGTATCGCCGAAGAGCGCAGGCGTTCTGCTGAAGAAAAAGCAGCAGAAAAGGCACGTGCTGCTGAAGCAAGAGCTGCCAGCCGCAAAAAAGGCGTGCTTGACAAGGTCGTTGATAGTGCCATCAACACCGCCACCCGCCAGATTGGCAATAAAATCGTCCGTGGTCTTTTGGGCTCCTTATTTAAGGGCTGATAACCAGATACACTTACAAAAACACCGCCAGCCCGCTTTGCGGTTGACGGTGTTTTTCGTTGCTTATTTTTTTATTACCAATGCCTGCAGCACCAGGTCGCAGTCTGCATCAGTGCTGTTGCCGATAGCATGGCCTTCACCACTGGGGCAGTGCACTGTATCACCTGCCGCAAGCGTCATCGGCGTGCCATTGTCGTTGTATTCGGCTCTGCCTGCAAGCACTACTATGGTTTCGCTGTTGCCATCGTGGATGTGATACCCAAGGCTGCAGCCAGGCTTCAATGTTACCTTTGCGTACATCACCACGCTGTCATTCAACAGCTTTTCATCAATATAATGTTCAATAATCACATCGCCATTACCACCAAAGCGGTTGGTGCTGATATCTGTTTTAGTATTTTCTAGCTTCATTGCTATGACCTCCATGTCCTCATTTCTTTTTATTATAGTCCTATTAGCACTGTCAGGCAAATTTTTTCTCAAGCCTGCAGCACAGAAAAAAGTCCAAAAAATTTTCACGTTAGCACTTTACAAATTTAGCATACTAAAGTATAATGGGTACATGCTAAATTGCAATCAACAAATGAGGTGTAAAGGATGAAAAAATTATTAGCTTTAGTAATGGGCCTGGTAATGATGCTCATGATGGTTGCCGGCTGCGGCAATGACGGCCCGAAAAAAATGGTAATCGGTTTGGACGACAACTTCGCTCCTATGGGTTACCGCAATGAAAAAAATGAAATCGTCGGCATGGATATTGACCTGGCGCGTGAAGCCTGCAAGCGTGCCGGCATGGAAGTAGAATTTAAGCCTATCGATTGGGGTGCAAAGGAGGCAGAGCTGAAATCCAAGCGTATTGACGCTATCTGGAACTGCTTTACCGTTAATCCTGAGCGTGAAAAGGTTTATGGCCTGTCCAAGCCTTACATCAGCAATTCCCAACTGGTTGTCGTTCCCAAGGATTCCCCGATTAAAACCCTAGCCGATCTGAAGGGTAAAATCGTAGCCGTACAAGATGACAGCACCGGCTCTTACCTGTTGGAGCTGCCTGCTAACAAGGATATGGCAGCAGGCCTGAAGGAAATCCGCAAATATCCTGATTTTGCTGCTATTTATATGGAAATTGACAATAAGCGCGTTGATGCCGCTATTGTTGACGCAGTGCTGGCACGTGGCTATTATGATAAGAAGAAACCAGACACCTACAGAATTCTGGATGAAACCATGGGTGATGAGGTTGTAGCAGTTGCCTTCCGTAAGGACGACAAGGACTTCAAGGACCGTATCGACAAGGCTTTGGACGAAATGAAGAAGGACGGCACCACCAAAAAGATTTCCGAAAAATGGATGGGTGCAGACATCACCAAGTATTAATTTAAGGCTTTTGCTTATGAGGGCTGTCGCTTTTTGCGGCAGCCCATGTTCTGGTTATATGGAGAGAATTTATGGATTACATTTTAAACATCATCCCGCAGATGCTTGATGGCTGTCTGGTATCACTGCAGGTCTTTTTAATTACTATAGTTTTGAGTATTCCCCTGGGCATGCTGCTAAGCCTGGGCCGCGTTTCCGGCATCCGTCCGCTGCAGGCCGTCATTGGCTGCTACGTGTGGATTCTGCGCGGTTCGCCCCTGATGCTGCAAATCTTTTTTGTTTATTTCGTCCTGCCTGCCGTAGGCATCCGTCTGCCGGACTTCCAGTCGGCCATTGTTGCCTTCGTGCTTAACTATGCCGCCTATTTTTGTGAAATCTTCCGCGCCGGCATCCAGGCTATCCCCCAAGGTCAATACGAGGCAGCCCACACCCTGGGCATGAACTATGTACAGACCATGCGTCGCATCATTCTGCCGCAGGTTGTCCGCATTATCCTGCCGCCAATCAGCAATGAGACCATTACTCTGGTCAAGGATACCTCCCTGGTATATGTTTTGGCGATGAATGACCTGATGCGCACGGCCCGCAATCTTGTACAGCGCGATTTTTCTATTACTCCCTTCATTGTAGCTGCTGTATTTTATCTGCTGGCAACACTGGTTTTGACTATTCTTTTTGAACGTCTGGAAAAACGCTTCTCCAGATACGACCAATAAGGAGGAGTGTATAGCATGACGAGTAAAATCAAGGCGACTAATATATGGAAAAAATTTAATAACCTGGAGGTCTTAAAGGGCATTGACCTAGAGGTAAACGAGGGCGAGGTTGTAGCCGTCATCGGTCCCTCCGGCGGCGGCAAGAGCACGCTTTTACGCTGTCTCAACAAGCTTGAAACAGTAGACAACGGCAGTATCACCATTGACGGCGAGGCACTGTGCCAGGAAACCGCCGGCGGCGCAGAATATGTCAACACTGCCGACGTGCGCCGCCTTGCCTGCAAAATGGGCATGGTCTTTCAGCAATTTAACCTGTTCCCGCATATGACCGTGCTGGAAAACCTTATCGAAGCACCTGTCAACGTGCAAAAGCGCAATAAGACTGAGGTAATCAAGGAGGCCGAAGAGCTTTTGGCTAAGGTTGGCTTATCTGATAAGCGTGACGTTTATCCGCGCAAGCTGAGCGGCGGACAGCAGCAGCGTGTGGCTATCGCCCGCGCCCTGGCTATGAAGCCTGCTATCATGCTCTTTGATGAGCCCACCTCGTCACTCGACCCGGAGCTGACTGGCGAGGTTTTGCGCACTATGCGCGAGCTGGCCGAGGAAAAGATGACCATGGTCGTCGTAACCCACGAAATGGGCTTTGCCCGCGAGGTTGCCACAAAGGTTGTGTTTATGGCTGATGGCCGCGTGCAGGAGCAGGGAACACCTGCCGAGCTGTTCGACAATCCTAAAAACGAACGTCTCAAATCCTTCCTCAACGTAATTCTTAAGTAAAGCCTATTTTGAAATAACTTCACATAATTCACCTACCTTTGTCATAATCCCCTGCTATAATACTAATTGAGGATGAAAGGAACCTATTGAACCTGGCAAGCAAAGAAAGGTGATTTCAATGCACGTGAAAATTCTCGGCCCCATGACAAAGCAGGCAGAGCTGCTGATGCAAAATACAGCTATTGCGTTGAAGAAGCTGAAGGTCAAGGCTAAGTTTGAAAAAGTTTCCGAATTCCAAAAGGCAGTGGCCTACGGAGTGATGGCCTTCCCCGCTTTAGTTATCGACGAAAAGCTTGTAGCCGTTGGTAGCACGCTTTCGGTTGATGAAGCCATGACTCTGATCAAGCAGCTGCGTTAAACATTTTTCATCATACACCTCTCCTTATAAAGCACCGCACCCGTCCGTTGGGGGCGGTGCTTTTTTGTCCGCGTCAATGTAAAATTTATGTAAAGTTCTTTACATACTTTTAACGCAAGCGTTTTTTTAGTATAATAGACACAGTGGGTAACAAAAGTGTCCCACTGCCTGTAAAATTCATTACGAGGAGAAATTTTGTCTATGACAGCATATTTTTTAGGATTTTTAGGCGGTATCGCCTTGTTTATGTACGGCATGCAGCTCATGGGAGATGGTCTGCAAAAGGCCGCCGGCGCTAAGCTGCAAAAAATTTTGGAGGTCATGACCGGCGTACTGGCCATGGGTATTTTGCTGGGTGCCGTGGTAACAGCAGTGCTGCAGGCCAGCGGTGCCACCACGGTTATGACGGTCGGCCTGGTTAACGCCGGCCTGCTCACCCTCAAGCAGGGCTTTGGCATTATTATGGGTGCCAACATCGGCACCACCATGACGGCCCAGCTCATCGCCTTCAAGCTTTCGGATTACATCACCATCCTCATCTTTATTGGTTTTTTGGTGCAGCTGCTGGCGAAAAAAAGCCGCAGTAAATATCTGGGACAGGTTATGCTTGGCTTTGGCATTTTGATGCTTGGCATGGACATGATGGGCAAGGCAGTTATGCCGCTGCGCGATTATCCCGGCTTTGTTGATTTTATCGAGCGCTTTTCCAGCAAGCCGCTGCTCGGTATCGGTATAGGTATGCTCATGACCGTCATCATCCAGTCCAGCAGTGCCACCATCGGTATTTTGATTGCCATGGCCAGTCAGGGACTTATCCCCCTGGAGGGAGCAATACCTGTGCTTTTGGGTGATAACATCGGCACCTGCATTACTGCGGTCCTGGCTTCGCTGCGTGCTAATTTGACGGCCAAGCGCGTTGCTGCTGCCCACGTCATGTTTAACGTCATCGGCAGTATCATCTTCGTTACCTTCATGCCCTGGTTTATCAAATTCGTACTCGCCGTGTCACCTACTGGTGATATCGCCCGCCAGATTGCCAACGCGCATTCTGCTTTCAATATTATTAATACGCTGCTGTTTATGCCCTTTGTTAACCCCTTCATCAGGCTGGTAGAAAAGGTCGTACCCGGTAAGGCCGAAATCATTTCCATGCGTCCTGTTTATCTGGATAAAAATATGCTGCACACGCCCTCCATCGCCATCAGCCTGGCAGTGAAGGAGGTTGTGCGCATGGGCAACCTGGCGCGCAAGGATGTGCGTCTCGGTATGGAGTCTATCCAAAGCTTTGACGAGCAAAAGCTCAAATACGTGCTGGAGCACGAGCCCGTTGTCGATGCCTTGGAACGCGATATCACTGACTACCTGACGCAGATGAGCTCCACCGAAATGAGCGACAGCCTTTCTGCACGTCACACAGGTCTGCTGCATGCCTGCACCGATATCGAGCGTATTGGCGACCACGGCGAAACCCTGGTCAAAAAAGCACGGATGATTTTTGAAGACGATATCAGCTTTTCGCCACAGGCCAAGGAAGAGCTGCTGCAGCTGAGTGAAATGGTGCTGCGTGCCAGCGGGCGTGCGCTGGAGGCCTTGGAAAAGAACGACAAGGCTATTGCTGATGATGCCGTACGCTTATGCCGTGAGGTAAAGCACTACCAGAAGGAAATCCGCAAAAATCACATTTTGCGCCTAAACGAAGGCAAATGCAATCCTGTTACCGGCTTTGTTATGATGGAGCTTTTAATTAACATGAAGCGTGTATCCGACCATTCCAAAAACATTGCGCAGCTGGTGCAGGGCACCTTCTAAAGCTCTACAGCTTATTTTATAAAACAGAATACTAATAGCTTTAATAGCATGACCATAGCCCACAAAGAATTGCAAGCTGCAAATTCTTCGTGGGCTTTTTGCTGCGACCGTGACTAATGTCACACTTTTTTTACTTTCAATACTGTCTTTACGTTTTACTAAATCCTACTAAAGTATTACAATATAGTGTGAGACATTATTAGTCCAAAATACTATTAACATAATTGTGAGGATTTCATGCAAATAGGTTTAGACATAGGCAGTACAACAATAAAGATTGCCGTGCTTGATGATGCAGGCGGTCTGCTGTTTCATAAATATGAACGCCACTACAGCCAGATCGCAGAAAAGATTTTAGCCTTACATGCAGAGCTTTTGCAAAAATTTCCTACGCTGCGCAGTGCCCGCATGGCCATCAGCGGCAGTGCCGGCATAGGCGTTGCCGACAGCTGCGCTATCCAGTTCGTGCAGGAGGTTTTTGCCGAAAAGATTTGCACAGAGCGCCTTGCGCCAGGTACGGATGCTGTAATTGAGCTGGGCGGCGAGGATGCCAAAATTCTCTTTTTGGGTCGTCACTTTGATGCCCGCATGAACGACAGCTGCGCCGGCGGCACCGGCGCCTTCATCGACCAGATGGCCTCCCTTTTGAACGTAGAAACTCCGGAGATGAATACGCTGGCCGAACGCGCCACCAATACCTACACCATTGCCAGCCGTTGCGGTGTTTTTGCCAAAAGCGACATCCAACCACTGCTAAACCAGGGTGCAGCTAAAAGTGACCTGGCTGCCAGCATTTTTCACGCTGTAGCCAGCCAGACCATCACCGGCCTGGCCAAGGGACGTCCCATCACCGGCAGGGTGCTCTATTTGGGAGGCCCGCTCACCTTTATGAGCTGCCTGCGTGCTGCTTTTGACGAAGTATTGCACATCAAGGGTGAATGTCCCGAAAACAGCCTGTATTACGTTGCTATTGGTGCCGCACTTTGTGCCGAGCACGAGGTTGACCTGCTCACTCTCCCGGATAAACTGAAGGAGGCAGCAGCAAACCACAGCTTTGAGCATATGCCGCCTCTCTTTAAAAACGAAGCTGAATTAGCCGCTTTCCAGGAGCGTCACGCCAAAGACAGTGTTCCCATAAGCACTCCCGCATTGGCAAAAACTGCCTTTATCGGCATTGACTCCGGCAGTACGACGATTAAAATTGCCGTCATCAGTCCCGAAGGCCAGCTTTTGGATTCCTTTTATCAAAGCAACAAGGGTAACCCTGTTGTTGCTGTACGCAATTATCTCAGCAATTTTTATAAACAATATCCGCATTGCCAGCTTTTGGCAGGTGCTGTCACCGGCTATGGCGAGGATTTAATCCGCCACGGCTTTGGTGTGGATTACGGCATAGTTGAGACCATGGCGCATTTTTACGCAGCCCAATATCTGGAGCCTGAGGTAGACTTTATTTTGGATATTGGCGGTCAGGACATGAAGTGCCTGAAAATCCACAATGGCGCCATCGATAATATCTTTTTGAACGAAGCCTGCTCCAGCGGCTGCGGCAGCTTTTTACAGACCTTTGCCGAAATTCTCGGCTACAGTGCTGAAGAATTTGCTAAAATCGGCCTGATGGCAGATATGCCTGTTGACCTTGGCAGCCGTTGTACCGTTTTTATGAACAGCAGCGTCAAGCAGGCGCAAAAGGACGGTGCCTCTATCGCCAACATCAGCGCAGGCCTTTCTATCAGCATTGTCAAAAACGCCTTATATAAGGTCATCCGTCCTGCCAGCAAGGAGGCCATCGGCAAGCACATCGTAGTGCAGGGAGGCACCTTCCTCAACGACTGCGTGCTGCGTGCCTTTGAGCAGGAAATGGGTCTGGAGGTTGTGCGTCCCAACATCGCAGGCCTCATGGGAGCCTATGGTGCAGCACTGTACGCTATGCGCCGATATGCCGACGCACCGCACACAACAACCTTATTAAACCTGCAACAGCTGCAGGAATTTGTCCATACCGTCAAGGGAACGACCTGCGGCCTGTGCAATAACCACTGCCACCTCACTATCAACACCTTTGCCGGCGGCAAGCGCTTTATCAGCGGCAACCGCTGCGAACGTCCCATAACCCACATGGCTCCGCGCGACGATTTTAACCTCTATCGCCAAAAGCTGGAGCTGCTCAAAAAGCTGCCTGTAAACTCAGCGCCTACACGTGGCGTTATGGGCATCCCCATGGGGCTCAACATGTACGAGCTGCTACCATTTTGGACAGCGCTATTGGGCGAACTGGGCTTTAAGGTTGTGCATAGTCCTATAGAAGACAAGACAATTTACCGTCTGGGTCAGGGAACTATTCCCAGCGATACAGTCTGCTACCCCGCCAAGCTCATGCACGGCCATATCAAATGGCTGCTGGCGCAGGGCATCACCAATATCTTTTATCCCTGCATGACCTACAACATCAACGAGCAGGGAACCGAAAACTGCTACAACTGCCCTGTGGTTGCCTACTATCCCGAGGTTTTGCACGCCAATATGCGCGAGCTGGCAGACAGCAGCGTGCATTTCTTCTTTGACTATCTGGGACTTTTGCACAAAAAGAAGCTTTTACAAAAGCTGCAGGAAATGTTTGCCGATACCTATCCTGATATCAGCAAAAAGGAATTAAAGCATGCCATCGATGCTGCCTTTGCCGCCTTTTATAATTACGAGGCCCAGGTTAAGGCTAAGGGTCAGCAGATTATTAACCAGGCACGTGCCCTGCATAAGCCCATCGTAGTGCTTGCAGGCCGTCCCTATCACATCGACCCCAAGGTTAACCATAGCATTGACCGCCTTATCACAACTATGGGCGCAGCCCTTGTCAGCGAAGACGCTGTCAGCAGCCACATCTCACCGCAGCAGCTGTCACAGGACCTGCAGGTGCTCAACCAGTGGACCTACCACGGCCGCCTATATGCTGCTGCCGAATATGTTGCTGATAACCCGGATATGCATCTCATCCAGCTGGTAAGCTTTGGCTGCGGCTGCGATGCTATTACTGCAGACGAATGCCGCCGCCTGCTCGAGGAGCGCGGACGCATCTATACACAAATCAAAATCGATGACATCGACAACCTGGGAGCGGCCAAGATCCGCATCCGCAGTCTGTTTTCTGCGGCCCGGCTGTTTGATTTAGATAATAATCAAAGGAGCACTTCCTATGACAGAAGCCTCTAAGACCAGCTTTGCTCCCTTCACGGAGGATATGAAAAAAACACATACTATTCTCATCCCCGGCATGCTGCCAATGCATTTTGCGCTTTTGCAGTCCGCCCTCACCAGCTGCGGCTACAAGGCCGAGATTTTGCAGAACACCGGGCGTGAGGTGATAGAAACTGGCTTAAAGTATGTAAATAACGATATCTGCTACCCTGCTCTCCTTGTTATCGGGCAGCTTTTGAACGCACTGGAAAGCGGCAAATACGATTTGCAGCATACAGCGCTCATCATCAGCCAGACAGGCGGTGGCTGCCGTGCGTCCAACTACATCTTTTTGCTGCGCAAGGCCTTGGAAAAGGCAGGACTTACGCATATTCCTGTCATCAGCCTCAACGTCAGCGGTCTGGAAAAGCAGCCAGGCTTTCATCTGGATGCTTCCATGCTGCGCAAATTTTTGGCTGCCGTTATCTATGGCGACGCACTTATGTACCTGACGAACAAAATCCGTCCCTATGAGGTAGTGCAGGGTGCGGCCGACAGGCTGGCGCAAAAATGGCTGGGACGTCTGGGAGAGGCCTTCCAAAGCGGCAAGGCGCAGGCACTGAGCAGCATTAAGAGCTTCACTAACGCCATTGTCCGCGAATTTGCCGATGTTCCTATCACCAATAAAGAAAAAACCAAGGTGGGCATAGTTGGTGAAATTTACATCAAATACGCCGCTCTCGGCAACAATAACCTGGAAGGCTTTTTGCAAAAGCAAAACTGCGAATATATGCTGCCAGGACTGCTAAACTTTGTCATGTACTGCGTGGATACCTACATTACGGATTACAAGCTTTATGGCGGCAGCTTTTTGAAATATGGTGCCAACCAAGGCGCTATGTGGTATCTGAAGCGTATGGAAGCTATCTTGCACCAGGCTCTCAACACAGCTCCCTTCAGCGCCCCCGCCACCTATGAGGAGACCAAGGCCATGGCCAAGGGCGTTATCGGCTACGGTAATAATATGGGTGAGGGCTGGCTGCTTACTGCCGAAATGCTAGAATTGGTGCATAGCGGCTATTGCAACATCATCTGCGCGCAGCCCTTCGGCTGCCTGCCCAACCATATCGCCGGCCGCGGCATGATTAACAGAATCAAGGAAATTGCCGAGGAAGCCAATATTCTGGCATTGGATTACGATGCCAGCTCTTCCCGCGTCAACCAGGAAAACCGCATCAAGCTGATGCTGGCAACTGCAAAATAGTTTTTTACAGGCTGCAACATTTTCTCACTTTCAGCTGTATCTATTATAGAGAGTAAATTACTCCCGCTAAAACAGCTTGAAAGGATTTGATTAATATGCTGTTCAAAAAATTTATTATGCTTACTGTCTGCACCGCTATGCTTAGCGCCGGCACTGCCTTTGCCAACGGACCAGCTCCCGAAGCAGCGCCTGCCAAGGAAACAGCAGCTACAGCCGAAGCTTTTTGCTGTATGCCTAATCCCTTTACGGATCACAGCAGCCTGCGTCAGGCCGAAAAGGCTGCCGGCTACAGACTCAGGCTTTCCAAAAGCATTGCAGGCTCCGACAGACGTGTTTACCGCACAGGTGCAGATATCCTGGAGGTAATCTACTACAAGGGTGACACCGAGGTCGCACGCGTGCGCAAGGCCAGGGGCTGCCATGATATCAGCGGTGACTACAATAGCTATACCCAAATAGAACGTCAGGCTACAGCTACAGGCTTTAGCGAATTAAAGGGTAATGGTGGTGACTATACGCTCGCCAACCGCGTAGAAGACTGCTACAGCTACAGTGTCAGCACCACTGCCTGCAGCAGGGAGGAACTGCAAAGGCTGCTGCAGCAGATAAAATAATACCATAATCGGGAGGAATTACCATGCTTGCATGCCTGCAGCATCCATATTCCTGTAAAAACATCTTACTGACTATCGTTGCCGTCATGCACAAGCTGCTTGGGGAGCATGCTTCCCCCGTAACGCAGGCAGCAACCCGAGGTCAGGCGGCACAGCTTTTAGACAGCTACGGCAACGCTGTGCTACGCCTGGCCTATTCGTATTTGCACAATATGGCGGATGCCGAGGATATATTGCAGGAAGCACTCATCAGATATCTGCAGACAACACCTGTACTCACTACAAAGGAGCACCAAAAGGCCTGGCTCTTACGTGTAGCAGCCAACCTGTGCAAAAATAAGCTGCAGTATAACCGTCTGCGCCAGGCAGAGGATATAGACGCGCTCGCCGATACCCTGGCCGAAGAAGGCAGCGGTGACCTTGCTTTTGTCTGGCAGGCCGTGAAATCCCTGCCTGCAAGCTACCGCGAGGCCATACATTTATACTATTACGAAGGCTATTCCAGCAATGAAATCGCAGCTATTCTTGACCGCAACGAAAGCAGTGTCCGCAGTGACCTGCGCCGTGGACGTGCCAGACTCAAGGAGCTGCTTAAGGAGGTGTATGATTTTGAGTAAGACCTACAAGGAAATTATGGACAAGGTACAGGTGGATGCTGCCATGCGTAGCCGCATTTTGGCAGCTGTGCAAAAGCAAACCACCCAAAAAAACGCTTTTTCCTTGCCTAAAATCATACGCTTCACCTCTATGGCAGCCTGTCTGCTGCTGTTCATTGGCATTGCAGGCCTCTATCCCTGGCAAAAGCATACTCCAGCCACCACCCCGCAATTTAAGCAGCCGTTAATTGAACAGGCTGCTCCAGCAAAGCCAGCGTTACCACAAACGCAGCCTGCAGCAGAGCATACTAAGCAGGAAGCAGGCACTGCTACAGCCCCTCAACAACAGCTGCAGGAGCAAACAGCTCCCCTCCTGGCTGCCAGCGGCAAAATCAGTAGTGAGGAAGACCTGCAGCTTATGGGAGCAGGAGCCTCGGAAATAAAAAGCTTTGATTCAGATGAGGAATTGGCGCAGTACGTGGGCTTTGATGTGCGCAATTTAAACAATATACCCTTTGTGACGAAGACTGTGCACTACCAGGCCTTGGGCAAAAAGCTGGCGCAAATCACCTATAGCAACAACCAGCGCAGCCTCGTCTACCGCAAAAGTCCAGGCTCTGAAGATAATTCCGGTGATTACACCCACTACCCCTTCATTTGGGAAACTACGCAAAACAGGCGCAACATTTCCCTCAAGGGCAACGGCACACTGTTTCACCTTGCTGTCTGGCAAAAATATGGTTATTCCTATTCCCTGCGCAGCAGTAAGGGCATGAGCAGCAAGGATTTTCTTAAAATCATCCTCGTTAACGAAGAATGATGCAAGCACAATATACAGTAACACAACCCCCCGTTGACCCTGCTTTGGGCTAACGGGGGTTATTGCGCTCTCCTTGCCTCTTGCCATACACCTTAAAATTATTTATAATTAAAAGATAAGCAATTTTACGAAGAAGGAGACTGTTCATGCCAACGCATACACCAATTATCGCCAAACAAAAACCATCCCGCAAGCCAACGCTTTTGACCTGCTTACAAAAATACACCAAGGACAAGCTTGTTTTTGCCGCACGCCAGCTGTGCATAAGCTACAGCAAGCTGAAGAAAAACGAGCTTATCGAAAAGCTGGTCGCAGAGCTGCAAACCCCCGAAACCGCCGGCAAGCGCTTTGCCATTATGCCGGACGAAAATATCCACGCCTTCGAGGCAGCATTGGATAAAAAATGCTTTTTGCCGGACAATAGCGAATACGCGCTGCTTTTACCCTTTATTTCTATGGGCTACATTGCCGCCTACGATGATAATTACGTGGAAGCAGTAAAGGAAGCGCGCGCACTGTACAAAAAGCTGAATACACCTGCTTTCCACGCGCACCGTCAACAGCTTGCCTGGCTTTTAGACTGCATCGCCGCCATGAGCAGCCTGCACCTGTGCGTTCCCACAAAATTTTTCTGCGATATGTATGCGCAAAGGAAGGGCTTCAGCCTGACAGCAGAAGAGCTGCCCCGCCTGCTGTCCGAGGTGCCTACAAGCTTTAACCCCTGTCAGCTGTCTGACGGTAATATCCAGCTCAAAAGCATTAATGATCCCCAAATGCTTGCTACACTAAAGCAGGCGCAGGAAAACTTTGGTCTGTATCTGCCCACAGCAGACGAAATCACCCAGCTTTCGCATTATGGCTATCTGGCAAACAGCATTGCCTACCAAAACCTGTACAGCTTTTTCGTCACAGATTTGGCCACCAACGCAGTAGAAGCTCATTATTGGTGTCAATATATCTACGAATACGAAAATGCTTTTGAGCTGCGTTCTCCCGCCTCTCTCATCCCCAAGCTACAGGATAACATCCCTACCTGGAGCAATTATAAGCATCTGGGAAAGTTTTCTGTGCTGCTGCAGGCAGCGCATAATAGCGGCAGCCGCCTGTTCTGCCTTGGCGGTCATACCCCGGATGAAGCGGCAAAGCTGGCTATCACCAAAAAGAGCGCTGACAAGCCCAACGGACGTGTAGGCACTAAGGCCAAAAAGATTTATCCTAACGACCCCTGTCCCTGCGGCAGCGGTAAAAAATATAAAAAATGCTGCGGCAGGAAAAGCTGAGCAGCACTAATTGAACTTCAAAGAGGGTAATATGATGAAGAAATTTTTAGTTGTTGATTTCGAATTCACCAACTATGAGCGTCCTGTTGGCCGTCCGCGCGGTTTCTTTTCGGAAATCATTGAGATTGGCGCCGTAAAGCTGGCAGGCGACCCCCTGACAGACAGCGGCCGCATCCAAAGCTTTGTCAAGCCACACTTTTTCCCCAAGCAAGCCAAGGATTCTATGGATTTTTGCATGATAACGCCCAAGGATATGCAAAGCGCTATCGAATTTCCCGCTATGGTACAGCAGCTTGCCGCATTGTATGAGGCAGGCGAAACCTACTTTGTTGCCTGGGGCACCGAGGATTACAAGGTTTTAGACACAGGCTGCGAGCGCCACAAGATAGCAAACCCAGTGCAGTACGAGGACTACCTGGATTTGGCACTGGCCTACAGGCTGTGGAAGGGTGATGATTACACCACCGGTCTGAAAAAGGCAACCGAAGAGCAGGAGGTTAACACCGCAGGCCTGTGGCACACAGCCTTCGATGATGCCAACAACACCGGTAAGCTCTTGATCGAAATGTTCAACCGCGGCTGGAAGCTGGAAGACTTTTTTGCCGCACGCGAGGTGTATGAGGCCGAACGCGAAGCCCGCAGGGCTGAGCGCGAGCACCAAAGGAAGCACGGCTACAGAACCTGGTGACCACTGGACAGAATAAGTAACAAAAAAACGCTGCCATCTGCTTGCCTACAGATTGACAGCGTTTTTTCATTTTGGAGGAGAAATATGAATTTGCTTATAAAAGCAAATAGCAGCTTATTAAAAGTAAGAGGCTAACCAATGCACCTATGGAAATTGTCAAGGTCAAAGGTCAAGGCTGCAATGCAAAATCAGGAAGGGACGATATGCACTGGTTAGCTATCACTAACTTCACGATTATTGTATCACAGTTTTCTTGAGTTAGCAATAGCTAATTGAAAAATTTTTAAAGATTTTTTTCTTCAACAGCAGCAGCTTCTTCCTTCGCTTCCTCCTGATGCAAAAGCTCCATAAACTGCTCCCCCGTAATCGTTTCCTTTTCCAGCAGATATTGTGCCAGCACATCCAGCTTGCTGCGGTTTTCGTGCAGAATCTTGCGCGCCTTTTCGTGTGCCTCCTTAATCAACGCCAGTACCTTGGCATCAATCTTGCCAGCCGTCATCTCGCTGCATTGCAGGGCAGCGTCACCGCCCAAATACTGATTAGTGATCACCTCTGTGGCCATCATATCAAATTCCTCCGTCATACCAAGACGGGTAACCATATTGCGCGCCAGCTTGGTAGCCTGCTCAATATCGTTGGAGGCACCACTGGTGATGCTGCCAAAGACGATTTCCTCGGCGCTGCGGCCACCGGTCATCGTCACAATCTTGTTAAACAGCTCCTCACGCGTCATCAGCACACTGTCATTTTCACTAATCTGCATTGTGTACCCTAATGCGCCATTAGTGCGGGGAATGATGGTAATCTTGTGTACGGGTGCGCTGTGCTTTTGCATCGCGGCCACCAGCGCATGACCAATTTCGTGGTAGGCGATAACCTTCTTTTCCTGCGGCGAAATAACTGCTCCCTTGCGCTGATATCCTGCGATAACGGTTTCAATGGATTCCTCCAAATCCTCCTGCTCCACAACGCTGCGGTGCAGCTTGACAGCACGCAGCGCGCCCTCGTTAATGATATTAGCAAGCTCGGCACCGCTCGCACCTGCTGTCGCCCGCGCCAGCGTGCCATAGTCAATGTTATCTGCCATATGTACAGCGCGGGCGTGCACCCTGAGGATCGCCTCACGTCCCTGCAAATCCGGCAGCTCTACCGGTATGCGGCGGTCAAAGCGTCCGGGGCGCAAAAGCGCCTTATCCAACGATTCGGGACGGTTGGTGGCTGCCAAAATAACAACGCCCTTGCTGCCGTCAAAGCCATCCATCTCGCTCAAAAGCTGGTTCAGCGTCTGTTCACGCTCGTCATTGCCGCCGAACTGGCCGCTGTCACGACGCTTACCAATTGCGTCAATTTCGTCGATGAAAACGATGCAGGGTGCCTTTTCCTGCGCCTGCTTAAACAAATCGCGCACACGGGCAGCACCCATGCCCACAAACATTTCTACAAATTCACTGCCGCTGATGCTGAAAAACGGCACCTTAGCTTCACCGGCCACAGCCTTGGCCAGCAGGGTTTTGCCCGTACCCGGAGGTCCCACCAGAAGTGCACCCTTAGGCATATTGGCACCAATATCCTTGTACTTGCCCGGGTTATGCAAAAAGTCCACCAGCTCCATCAAGGCTTCCTTGGCCTCGTCCTGACCGGCGACATCAGCAAAGCTTTTGCCTGTCTGCGCTTCCACATACACCTTGGCATTGCTCTTGCCAAAGGTCATAGCGTTGCCACCCATGCGCTTGCCCATAAAATACATAAATAGCTGCCCCAAAGCAAAGAAAATCAGGATAGGCATAATCCAATTAGTAAAAAAGCTCACAATCGGGTTTTGCTCCTTAGGCACAACCTGGGTGAATTCCACGTTTTTGTTCAACAGGCGCTTAACCATCTCCGGGTCTTCCACCCTGCCGGTAACATAAATTTCCTTTTCGTTGCTCTTATCTACGGCCGCAAGGCGTTTTTCCGTAATTTCAACCTTGGATATCTTGCCCTCGTCCACCATCTGAACAAAATTATTGTAGGATACTTCCTTCATTTTAGGACTAAAGAACAAAGGTGTAATTACCGAATTGAACACTAAGATAATCAGCAGTGTCAGCACATAATAATAAGTCAATGACCGTTTTTTATTGCCATCATTATTCATTGCTTCATCTCCCCTTAATATGATTGATACTATTATTGTATACCTATACATTGCGTCACACAACTGAAAAAAGTGTGAAGGCTTTAGGGCAAAGAAAAGGCTCTATTTTGCTAATATCTTCCTGTCCCGTCCTGCAAGAATACTTGTATACATAGCCTTGACAGCTTGAAATTATATAAAATTTTCTATACAATTAGTATGTAATTATCTAAGGAGGTCAACCCCATGCCTAAAATTAATACAGTTTTAGTTGCTAACCGCGGCGAAATCGCCATCCGCGTTTTCCGCGCCTGCAACGAATTAGGAATCCGCACTGTTGCTATATATTCCAAGGAGGATACGCTTTCGCTGCACCGCAACAAAGCAGACGAAGCCTATATGGTAGGCGAAGGCAAAAGCCCTACCGATGCTTATCTTGATATCGAAGATATCCTGCGCGTAGCCAAGGAGCATGACGTTGATGCCATTCATCCCGGCTACGGCTTTTTATCGGAAAACAGCAACCTGGCTCGCCGCTGCGCCGAAGAGGGTCTGATTTTCATCGGCCCACGTCTGGAGCATCTGGTAATGTTCGGCGACAAGCTGAACGCCCGCAAGCAGGCCGAGCTGGCAGGCATCCCCATGATTCCCGGCAGCAACGGTACTGTCAACAGCATGCAGGAGGTGCTGGACTTTGGTGAAAAGTTTGGCTACCCCATCATCATCAAGGCTGTTAACGGCGGCGGCGGCCGCGGCATGCGCGTAGTGCACAGTGCCGAAGAGGCAGTTACTGCCTATGACATGGCCAAAAGCGAAGCTAAAAAGGCCTTTGGCAATGACGAAATTTACTTAGAAAAATATCTGCAAAATCCCAAGCACATCGAGGTGCAGATTATCGGTGATACCCACGGCAATTTGATGCACCTGTTCGAGCGTGACTGCTCCGTACAGCGCCGTCACCAAAAGCTGGTAGAAATCGCCCCTGCCTTCGCCCTGCCCATTGAGCAGCGCCAGGCTATCTGCGATGCTGCTGTTAAGCTGATGAAGAATGTTGACTATATCAGTGCCGGCACCGTTGAATTTTTGGCTACACCTGACGGCAAGTTCTACTTCATCGAGGTTAACCCCCGCATTCAGGTTGAGCATACCGTCACCGAGCAGATCACCGGCATCGACATCGTACAGACCCAGATTAAAATTGCCGAGGGCGCAAACCTGCATGGTCCGGAAATCGCCCTGCCGGAGCAAAAGGATCTGCATACCATCGGCCACGCTATCCAATGCCGTATTACTACCGAAGACCCCTCCAACAACTTTATGCCCGATACAGGCAAGCTGATTACCTATCGCAGCGGCGGCGGCTTCGGCATCCGTCTGGACGGCGGCAACGCCTACACCGGCTCCGTCATCACCCCGTATTACGATTCCCTGCTGGTTAAGGCTACCACCTGGGGCCTGACGCACCAGATCGCTATCACCAAGATGCTGCGCTGCCTCAAGGAGTTCCGTATCCGCGGCGTTAAGACCAACATCCAGTTCCTGGAAAACGTACTGCAAAACGAGCACTTTGTCAAAGGTAATTATACTACCGACTTTGTAGATAACACCCCCGAGCTTTTTGTCTTCCCTAAGACGCTGGACCGTGGTAACAAGCTTTTGCATTACATTGCCGACATTACCGTTAACGGCTATTCCAACGTCGGCGTACAGCCTAAGCCTGAGTTCGCACCACTCAATCTGCCTAAGCCTTACAATGGCATTTTAGCCTTGGGTGCTAAGCACGTGCTCGACACCCGCGGAGCTGAAGGCCTGGCTGACTGGGTTATGGCACAGCAGGAGGTTCTGCTCACCGACACCACCTTCCGCGACGCACACCAATCCCTGTTTGCAACCCGCCTGCGCACGGCTGATATGCTGCGCGTAATGCGTGACACTGCCGGCAAGCTTCCCGGTCTCTTCTCGTTTGAATGCTGGGGCGGCGCCACCTTTGACGTTGCCTACCGCTTCCTGGACGAAAGCCCCTGGCAGCGTCTGGCACAGTTCCGCGAGGCTGCACCCAACATCCTTTTCCAGATGCTGCTGCGCGGTGCTAACGCCGTAGGCTACACCAGCTATCCTGATAACGTAGTTAAGCAGTTCATTAAGCTGGCCGCTAAAAACGGCATTGACGTATTCCGTATTTTTGACAGTCTCAACGGTCTGGATAATATGCGTCTTTCTATCGACACCGTGCGCGAATGCGGCAAGGTTGCCGAGGCAGCGCTGTGCTACACCGGCGATATCTTAGATCCTGCCCGTGATAAGTACGACCTGCAATATTACGTTAATATGGCTAAGGAGCTGGAAAAGGCCGGCGCCAACATCATCGCCATCAAGGATATGGCGGGCCTGTTAAAGCCGGAGGCTGCCTACCGCCTCGTCAGCAGCCTGAAATCGTACGTCGGCGTACCGATTCACCTGCACACCCACGAGGGCAGCGGCAACGCTATTTATACCTATGCCCGCGCTATTGACGCAGGCGTAGACATCGTTGACACTGCCATGAGCGCCATGAGCAGCGGTACCTCCCAGCCCAGCGGCAGTAGCCTGTATTATGCGCTCAGCGGTCATCCGCGCCAACCGCGCCTGGATGTGGACGCTATGAACGAGCTGTCCCGCTATTGGGAAACCGTCCGTCCTTACTACAAGGCTGCCGACCGTACCGAAAACTTCCCCAATCCCGAGGTTTACGTGCATGAAATGCCGGGCGGTCAATACACCAACCTCAAGCAGCAGGCACAGGCACTTGGTCTCATCCACCGTTGGGAGGAGGTCAAGGATATGTATCACCGCGTATCAATGATGTTCGGTGATTTGATCAAGGTTACACCGTCGTCTAAGGTTGTAGGCGATATGGCACTGTATATGGTACAAAACGAGCTGACGGAGGAGGACGTTTACGCTAAGGGCGACGTACTGGACTTCCCCGCCTCCGTAGTAGAATTCTTCGAGGGCCGCATCGGCACTCCATACCAGGGCTTTCCCGAAAAGCTGCAGCGCATTGTGCTCAAGGGCCGCGCTCCCATTACCGAGCGTCCGGGTGCAGTACTGCCGCCGGTAGACTTTGAGGAAGTACGCAGCAAGCTGGCTGAAATGGACGCCCCCACCTCGGACGAGGCTGTCAGCGCCTATTGCCTCTATCCCAAGGTTTTCACCGACTGGGTAAAACGCTACAACGAATTCGGTGATGTATCCGTCCTCGATACCCCCACCTTCTTCTTTGGCATGACACCGGGTGAGGTTGTCAAGGTTGAGATTGAACAGGGCAAGGTCCTGATTATTAAGTTGGATCATATTTCCGAAGCCAATGCCGCAGGTATGCGCACTGTTGTCTTTGAATTCAACGGCCTGCCGCGCGAAATCGAAATCAAGGACCGCAACGCCAAGGCTACCACCGTCACCCGCAAAAAGGCAGAAAAGGGCAATATGGGCGAAATCGGCGCTTCTCTCTCCGGCTCTGTTGTCAAAGTGCTGGTGGAAAAGGGTCAGTCCGTAACCAAGGGCACTCCGCTCATCGTCACCGAGGCCATGAAGATGGAAACAACGCTGTCCGCTCCCATCAGCGGCATCATCAGTGCCATCCATGTAGCAGCAGGTGAACGCGTAGAAAGCGGCGACTGCCTGATGGAAATCAGCACTCAGATGTAAAATAGTATAAATCACATAGTAAAAGCAGCACCTCACGGCGATAAACCGCAGAGGTGCTGCTTTATTATTTGCCATATGCATACGAGGCTTGACACACTTCGTATACGATTATTAGAAGTTGCGCTGGTAGGAAACACTGATAACCTTGCAGGAATTGTTGCGTGTACGTGCTTCGGCGTAATTATCAGTGCCATTGCCCTTAAAGTTCAGTCCGCCGATATCCATCCAGCCAAGAGCGAAAGCCAACGTCTGCTGCTTGTCATTATAACGGGCGCCCAGGGAATAGGTGCGGCGGTTGCCTGTAGGAACCATAAAGTCGCCACCATCGTAGGGGATAGAGGAGGTATCATAGGCAAAGCCTGCCATAACAGCATATTTATCACTCAGGTTATGCTCTACGCCAACCGCATAGCGCCAGCCGCTTTCCCAGTTTTTGGCAGCTTCAGAGCTGGTGGCCATGCCCGGGATGCCAATAACGGACTTGTCAAAGTATACGTTCAGTGCATCATAGGTGCTCCAGTTGGTGCGTGTAGCATTCAGCTCTACGCGGGTCTTTTTATCAAATTTATGATTATAGC
>CAVKMV010000003.1:0-65135 GCA_963657675.1 Ruminococcus intestinalis | reverse complement strand
TTACCGGCGTACTGTTCATCCTGTCCTGCGGCCTGACCCAGTTCATGAGCAACACTGCATCCGCAGCTCTGCTGTGCCCGATCGGTATTGCAATCTCCAAGCAATTGGGTGCTGACCCTAAGGCAGTTCTGATGGCTATCGCTGTTGCAGCGTCCTGCGCTTTTGCAACTCCGGTAGGTACTCCTCCGAACACCTTGGTGCTTGGCCCTGGCGGCTACAAATTTATGGACTATGTAAAAGCTGGTACCGGTCTCGTTCTGGTAGCTTTTGTAGTATCCCTGGTTGTAATTCCTATTGTATGGCCGTTCTTCCCTGGCAAATAATACTGGTGTGAAGTAGTCTTATATGGCAAGCAAATCCCCGTCACAGCGTGGCGGGGATTTTTTATTGCTAAAAACATGAGCTGTTATTCATATTTTTGACAGATACAGACAGAAAAGCATAAAAATGATAAATTTTCAGACATATGTATAAATATACACAAGGGGTTTGGCGTTTCATAGTGTAACGTATTTAATAAAGTAAGCGAAAAATGGTTGCACATTTGTCAAAAGTGTGTTAGACTTAACACTGTCAATAATTAAGTAAATAAAGTAAGTGAAAATCTGTCCTTAAATTGGCTATGTGGGGAACGAAAATTACTAGATAAAATTTTCTGCAAGCCTAAAAAATGTGGCTTTTATAGATTTATCTATATTTGTTCACAGTCAACTTATTAGCTTGCTTAATTAAAGACACGGTGTGCAGATAGTGCTGCACAGACAACATAATATTTTTATTTTAAGGAGGAAAACAATGTCCCCAGCAATCAAATGTCTCATTCTGTTGGCAGTAGTTGCGTTGTTATTCGTAACCGAACTTATCCCTCTGGCAGTTACTGCAACCGGCGCTGCAATCGCAAGCGGCCTTTTGGGTCTCATTCCTGCTAAGCAGGTATTCAGCGGTCTGTCTAATTCCACCGTTGTACTTTTTGCAGGTATGTTCGTAGTTGGCGCTTCCATGTTCTACACCGGCCTGGCACAGGCTATTGGTAACACCGTAGTAAAAATGTGCGGCACAGGCGAAAACAGCCTGATGTTCGGCCTGATGCTCGTTGGTACTGTAATGTCCGCTGTTTTGTCCAATACCGGTACTGCTGCCTGCCTGCTGCCCGTAGCACTGGGCATCTGCTCTGCAGCTAAAATCCCCGCTTCCCGTCAGTTAATGCCTTTGGCATTTGCCTGCGGTTGGGGCGGTATCATCACCATGGTTGGTACTCCGCCTAACATTATCGCTGTTGGCGCTATGACCGCTGCCGGTGTCGAGCCCTTTGGTTTCTTTGAATTCGCCTGGATCGGTCTGCCGATTTCCCTGGCTGGTATGCTGTACATGATGTTTGTCGGCAAGTATCTGCTGCCTGCAAAACAATTGGACGCTGACCAGGAAATTGAGCAGGAGGTTGAAGCTAACGAAACCTCTAAAAACAAACAAATTATTTCCGGTATTATCCTGCTTGGCGTTGTTGTTGTAATGGCTCTGGGTATTAAGGGTGTAACCCTGGAAATGGCAGCTATCATCGGCGCCCTGCTGTGCGTACTGACTGGCTGCCTGACTGAAAAGCAGGCCTATGCATCCATCGACTGGGTAACCATCTTCCTGTTCGCAGGTATGATGCCTGTATCCTCCGCAATGGATAAGACCGGCGCCGGCAAGCTCATCGCTGAATGGACCGTCTCCCTGATGGGTGGTTCTCCGTCTCCTCTGGTTGTTACCGGCGTACTGTTCATCCTGTCCTGCGGCCTGACCCAGTTCATGAGCAACACCGCGTCTGCAGCTCTGCTGTGCCCGATCGGTATTGCAATCTCCAAGAACCTGGGCGCTGACCCGAAGGCAGTATTGATGGCTATCGCTGTTGCAGCATCCTGCGCTTTCGCAACTCCGGTAGGTACTCCTCCTAACACCCTGGTGCTTGGCCCTGGCGGTTACAAATTCATGGACTATGTAAAAGCAGGCTGTGGCTTAGTGCTGGTTTGCTTCGTAGTATCCCTGGTTGTAATTCCTATCGTATGGCCGTTCTTCCCTGGTAAATAATTAGCCGGGAGCTGGCAGGGCGCAGAGTCTTGCCGACTGCTGATATGACAATTAACCCCTGCCACAAGCTGGTGGGGGTTTTTGT
This sequence comes from Ruminococcus intestinalis, assembly GCA_963657675.1. GTDB lineage: Bacteria > Bacillota > Negativicutes > Acidaminococcales > Acidaminococcaceae > Phascolarctobacterium_A. The sequence goes on along the minus strand of CAVKMV010000003.1, from coordinate 62,980 downwards.
TTGCACGGATTTTGCTTGTGTCATAAAAAAGACATAACTTTTTGTTACACTTGCTTTGACCCTGAAAAGCTCAGGGAGTATAATATATAGAAAAACTAGTGAACGAGGGATGTAAAGATGATGAATTTTGTGAAAAAGAATAAGTACATCCTCATTGCTGCGGCAATTGTGCTTGCTGGTGGCTATGGGGGCTACAGATATTACCAAAGCACGCAGGTGGTTGCTACTGACGTCAAAATGGGTGAGGTTAAAAAGGGAACTATTACTGAAACCGTATCTGCAACCGGTGCCCTGAGCGCACAGGATAACGTAGATATCAGCTCCAAGATTACAGGTCGTATCGTGGAGGTGCTGGTTAAGGAAAACCAGCATGTTAATGCCGGTGACGTGCTGGTGCGTCTGGATGACACCTCCCTGAAGGCAACCCTGGCGCAGATGGAGGCCAAGCTGAATAATGCGCAGGCCACCTATAACCGTTATGTTAATTTGCTTAACACCGGCGCTATCAGCCAGTCTACCTTTGACGCAGCCGAGGCCGATTACCTGGTTGCTAAAAGCAACTACGAAAAGGCTGCCTCTGATGTAAGCGATACCATTATCAAAACGCCTATTTCGGGTTATATTATCGGTAAGCCTACTCCCGTAGGTCAGACCATCAGCTCCGGTATCAGTACGCCTCAGGTTATCATGTCGGTGGCAACACTGGATAACATGGAAATTGAAGCATTGGTGGATGAATCGGATATTGGTCAGGTAAAGGAAGGCCAAAGGGTTAAATTCACCGTGGACGCATATTCTGACGAAACCTTTACCGGTAAGGTACGCCTGATTTCCCGCAGTGCGACAACGGAAAACAATGTCATCTATTATAAGGTTTATGTAACCGTTGATGATGCTAAGGGCAAGCTGCTGCCGACGATGACGGCCAGGACCGAAATTATTATTGACGAAGCAGATGATGTGACGATCGTACCGCTCAACTGCATTTATAGCGAAGGTAAACGCCGTTACGTGAAGGTATATAATGAAAAGACCAAGGAGAGCAGGGAGGTTGACGTTACCCTGGGCCTGACAAGCGACAGCGATGTAGCTGTTACCGCCAGCGGCCTGGAGGTTGGCGACAAGCTGCTGGTGAAAAAGGCAGTAAGCAAGCAGTCCAGCTCCAACAGAATGGGACCTCCGCCAATGTGATAAGGAGGCTGCGATAATGTCTGTTATTGAATTAAAGGATATAATGAAGACCTATCACATGGGTGACAGCGTGGTGCATGCCCTCTTTCATGTGAACGTGTCGATAGATTATGGTGAGTTCACCTCTATTATGGGTCCGTCCGGTAGTGGCAAATCCACCATGATGAATATTTTGGGCTGTCTGGACAGACCTACGTCCGGCGAGTATTTTTTGGACGGCAAGGAAATTGCCGGCTACGATGATGACGAGCTGGCGCACACGCGTAATGCCAAAATCGGCTTTGTTTTCCAAAACTTCAACCTGCTGTCGAAGCTGACGGCGCAGGCCAACGTGGCCCTGCCGCTGGTGTATGCAGGTATAGACGAGGAGGAGCGCATGGAGCGCGCTAAAAAAGCTTTGGAGGCTGTTGGACTGGGCGCACGTCTTGACCATAAGCCTATGGAGATGAGCGGCGGTCAGCGTCAGCGTGTGGCCATCGCCCGTGCCCTCATCAACAATCCTGCTATTATTATGGCCGATGAGCCAACAGGTAATTTGGATACCAAGTCCAGCTATGAGATTATGGATATCTTTAAGGAGCTTAACGACAGCGGCAAAACCGTCGTTATGGTAACGCATGAGCCGGATATTGCGGAGCAGACCAAGCGCGTGCTGGTAATGCGTGACGGCCAGCTTGTGAGTGACGAGCGTAGCAGCGGTAACGATTACGCCGCCAAGGAGCTGCAGCAGATGCGTGACGGCCAGACGAAGAACGAAGGAAGGTAAGCAGCATGTTAAATGAAAGCATAAAGATGGCGCTGGAGGGCATGGTGTCCAACAAGCTGCGTACCTTTTTGACGCTTTTGGGTATTATCATCGGCGTTGGTGCAGTAATTGCTATGGTCAGCCTGGGCTTTGGCATGAAGGAAAACGTCAAGTCGAATATTTCTAAGCTGGGCAGTAACCTTTTGATTATCACCTCCGGCGGCCGCACCTCCAGTGGCGCACGCCTGGCGGCCGGCGAGGGCGTTAAGCTGACATATGATGATATGCAGGCTATTGCCAAGCAGGTTGACGGCATTGCTGCGATTACGGCCAGCGTTAATAAAAGCTATCAGCTGGTAGCAGGCAACCAAAACTGGACGAGCCGCGTTGAGGGTAACACTCCCAGCAGCTTTTCGATTTCCAGCCTGGAAATTGACGAGGGCCGTATCTTAAACGACCGTGACCTGCAGAGCCGCGGCAGGGTTGCCGTAATTGGCAAAACTGTTGCTGACAGCCTTTTCCCCGAGGGTAACCCCGTAGGCAAGATTATGCGCATCAACAAAGCACCCTTTCAGGTTGTAGGCGTATTAAAGAGCAAGGGCCAGAGCGGCATGGGTCAGGATCAGGACGACGTTGTCTACATTCCGCTGACGACGGCGCAGAACCGCATGATGGGTATCACCAACGTGCAGCGAATCACAGTACAGGCGGAGAACGAAAACGTGATTGATGACGTGCAGGCCGAGGTGGAGCAGGTGCTGCGCACCCGCCACAAGATAAAAGAGGGCGGCACGGATGATTTTACCGTGGGCAACATGCAGCAGATTATGGAAACGATGATGGAAACAGCTAACAACATTACTATTTTGCTTGGCTGTATTGCCGCCATCAGTCTTTTGGTCGGTGGCATCGGTATCATGAACATCATGCTGGTATCGGTAACGGAGCGCACGCGTGAGATTGGTATCCGCAAGGCCTTGGGTGCTACCTATAACAATATTCTGCAGCAGTTTTTGGTGGAATCTATGGTTATCGGTATCATTGGCGGTACGTTGGGCGTTGTGCTGGGCATTGGCGCGTCTACGGTCATCAGCAAGATTGCCGGCTGGAATACGGTAATTTCGATGTGGGCAGTAGTGATCGCAGTAGTGTTCTCTGTGGGCATAGGCCTCTTCTTTGGCATCTATCCAGCAAGAAAGGCTGCCTTACTCGACCCGATTGACGCCTTGAGATACGAGTAATTTGCAAAGCTAAAGCATAGCGACTGCAGGCAGGAGGTTTGCAGCCGGCAGGCTAGACCTGTTGGCTGCAATCATGGAATGCTTGGGCGCTATGCTGTTTACTTTTTCTGTCAATCTAATGATTACAGTTATCTTGATGGGAGAACTTTATGAATCAGGCAAAACCACCGACAATAAGGGATTATCTGCAGGCCTTCTTGGATTATCTGAGAAGGCCTAAAACTGTTTTTGATATTAAGGATCGCAGCAAGGGACTTTTACTCATGCTGGCAATAATAATTGTGCTGCAAAAGGTTGTACAAATGCTTGCTGGTTGATATAATAAAACGATAGGAAAGTGTTTATTGAGGAGGATGGCTGTGACTGGTAAGGGGCTTGGCATTTTAGGTGGAACCTTTGATCCTATTCACCTGGGACATCTGCATATGGCTGAGGCTGTTTACAGCCAGATACCGCTGGATGAGATTGTTTTTATTCCGGCGTATGTTCCTCCGCATAAGCTGGGTCAGGATTACGCACCGGCGCAGCACCGTTATGCCATGACGAAGCTGGCGGTGCAGGGATATGAGCACTTTGCAGTGTCTGATATAGAGCTTGTGCGTAGCGGTGTTTCCTATACGGTGGATACGCTCCGCGAGCTGCACAGGCTTCACCCTGGGCGTCAGCTTTACTTTATTATCGGTGCTGATTCGCTGGCGCAGCTGCATACCTGGAACAGCATTGAGGAAATGCTGCAGCTGGCAATCTTTATCGCAGCAGGCAGGCCTGGCTATGAGGGCGTGATGGAGGAGGTCGTGCAGAATCTGGGTGCAGAAGCAGCCAAAAATATTATTTTGCTGCATACACCGCAATACGATATTTCTTCTACAGAAATAAGGACGCGCCTGCACGAGGGACGAGCTCTTGCAGGCTTGGTGCCGCCGCAGGTCGAGGCCTATATTAGGGAGCATAATTTGTATCAGGTGCAGGAGAAGGAATAGATAATGATGACGATAGAGGAAATGAGGAGCTTACTGGAGGCTTCGCTTCCTGCAAAGCGCTATAAGCATTCGGTGCGCGTATATGAAGCAGCGCTGGCTTTGGCACAGGCGCATGCTCTGCCTCAGGAAAAGATTGCTGTGTGCGCGCTTTTGCATGACTGTGGCCGTGAGGTCGCCAGCAAGGAAAGCGCGGCTAAGGCCGATGAACTGGGAATTGCTATTGACGAGGTGGAACGTAGCCAGCCGATTTTGCTGCATGCTAAATTGGGTGTGTATTATGCAAAGAAAAAGTATGGCGTTCATGATGAAGAAATTTTGGCAGGCATTTGCCAGCATACAACAGGCGCTGCCAAGATGACAGCCTTGGCCAAGGTAGTATTTTTGGCCGATATGATTGAGCCCGGGAGGGATTTTCCCGGCGTAGAGAAGCTGCGGGAGCTGTCCTATAAGGATTTGGATAAGGCGATGCTTTTGGCCTACAGCAATACGATACGCTATCTTTTGGACAGCAATCTTTTAATCCATCCACATTGTCTGGATGGCTACAATGAGCTGCTTTTGCAGCAAAAGCTCAAGAGTAAATAGTAAGAATATGAAGGAAAATATGGAAGAAAATAAAAATGGACAACAGACGCCACCGCACCACGTAAAACGCAGGCTGCGCTGGGGCAGACTGCTGTGCTTTGTCGTCCTGCTGGGATTTTTGGCTGTCGGCCTCTTTTTTGGCACGGTGTGGGCCTATAACAATTTTATTAATCCGCCCCATGCCGCAGTTGCTGCCGCTGATGACAAAATCCGTGAGGACGAAAGGCTGAACGAGCGCATTAATATCCTGCTTTTGGGTATTGATGACGGTGACAGCGAGGCGGCCGAGACAGAGCCTAAACGCACGGACGCGATTATTTTGCTGAGCTTTGACCCACAAAACAACAAGGTGGCAGTGCTGAGCATTCCGCGTGATACCAAGGTGATATTGCCGGGGCACAGGGATCCGGAAAAGATTAACGCTGCCTATGCCTATGGTGGGGCTGTTATGGCCAAGCAGACAGTGGCCAACCTTTTGCGCGTGCCTATCCATTACTATGCACTGGCCAACTGGCGTGGCTTTATTGACGTGGTCAATTTGATTGGCGGCGTGGATATGTATGTAGATAAGGATATGTACTACGAGGATCCTTATGCTGACCTTGTGATTGATATCAAGCATGGCTACCAGCACATGGACGGCGAAACCGCAGGCAAGTATGTGCGCTTCCGCAAGGATGAGCTGGGAGATATCGGGCGCGTGCAGCGTCAGCAAAAGTTTTTGAAGGCGGCGGCAGAGCAGATGTTTTCGGTGCAGAACGTGACGAAGATCAGCAGTCTGCTGGCGGTGCTGGATAAATATGTGGAAACTGATTTGAATACGTTGACAATGCTCAGGGCTGCCAACAGCTTTAAGCTGTTTGGTGATGACAAGCTGCGCAGCTGCATGCTGTATGGTCAGTTTGATGATTCCACCGGCGTGAGCTACTGGTCATCAACCCAGGCGGAGGTCAACAAATCGCTTGATGAGCTTGGTATACCTTATCTGAAGGATGATGATGAGGAGGAGCAAAAGCCTAAGGTAGAGGAAGCACCGAAGGAGCATTTGCAGCCTAAGGATAAGGATGAGCTGGTTAAGAAAGCACAGACTACTGAGAAAAGTAACGATAATTAAGGAGGATTTTGATGAATACTAAAGAACTCGCCCAAAAGATTGCGGCTGCGGCCAATGATAAAAAGGCTAAGGATATTTTGCTTTTGAATATGGAAGGTCTTTCGCCAGTGACAGATTTTTACGTTATCTGCAGCGCCGGTAACAGCACGCTGGTAAAGGCTATTGCTGATAATATTGAAGATAAGCTGGCGGAGGCAGGCGTTCACCCCACCCATAAGGAGGGCTACGGTGACGCACGCTGGGTGCTGCTGGATTACGGCGATGTAGTAGCCCACGTCTTCCTGGAGGAGGAGCGCGATTTTTACAATCTGGAGCAGCTGTGGGCAGATGCTCCGTCTGAGGCCTTTGTGGAGAATATTGATGATTGAAAAACAAAGATACGGCAGGCCTAATGCTGCTGCTGTAACTAACAATACCAAATACCGTCCTGGTGACGTAGTAAGCCTCAAGGTTGTGCGTACAAACGAAGCAGGCGCCTTTTTGGATGCAGGCACAGGCAATACGTCGGATGATATTTTGCTGCATAATCAGCAACAGCTGGAAAAGGTTAATATTGGTGATACTGTAAAGGTTTACCTGTACCTGGATCCCAATAAGCGTTTGACGGCCAGCATGAAGCTGCCCAAGATGCGCGAGGGCCAGCTGGGTTATGTGCGCGTGCTGAGCGTGACGCGTGATGGCGGCTTTGTGGATATTGGCGCTGAGCGTGGTGTATTTTTGCCCTATAGTCAGATGCGTGGCCACGTGAACGAGGGACAAATGGTTTGGGTAAAGCTGTACCGTGATAAGAGCGGCCGCCCTGCTGTCACCATGCGTGTGGAGGAGGATATGCTGCGTGCTTCCAAGCCTGCCGAGGGCCTGAAGATTGGCGACAGCGTTACAGGCACCATCTACAATATCTTACCAGAAGGCTTTTTTATCCTTACCAACCAGCGCTTTATTGCCTTTTTGCACCGCAGCGAGGTTCCTGGCGGCCGTCTGGACTTTGGCCAGGAGGTTACCTGCCGTGTCACCTATCTGCGCGAGGATGGGCGCATTAATGTTTCTATGCGTCTGCAAAAGGAAAACGCCCTCGTTGCTGACGCGCAGGATATTTATGACTTTTTGCTCAAGCGTGGTGGCAGTATGCCCTACTGTGATTCCACACCCCTGGAAATTATTAAGCAGAAGTTTGGCATCAGCAAGGCAGCCTTCAAGCGTGCTTTGGGTCACCTGATGAAGGAGGGCAAAATCCGTCAGGAGAACGGTTGGACCTACTTAACCGAAAAGTAAAAGAGGAGCTTAAGCTAGGCACAAGAAAACTGCTAGTCTGTACATGCAAACAGACTAGCAGTTAAATTTTGCCTATTTTATTCTGAAGGTAAAGGGCAGCTTGAGGTAGCAACGCACCTTTTGACCGTTTTTGCCGACGGCGCTGGTAAAACGCCATTTATAAGCAGCGTTTATGCCTGCCTGGTCCAGGTTGGCATTGCCGGTGGAGCTTACAAGCTCTACACTGTCAACTGTACCGCTGGTGTTGACCAAAAGACGCACCATGCCGGAGCCTGTGATACCTGCATTGCGTTCTGCTGCAGGATAAACTGGATCTGCCTTGTGTGTAATGCGTGGTGGGATGGCAACTGCGTTACCGCTGCCGCCGCCACTGCCAGGACCTGTGCCGCTGCCTGTGCCCGTACCATGGCCGCTGCCATGACCGCCACCACTGCCGCTGCCGCTACCGGGACCCGTGCCGCTGCCTGTGCCACTGCCCTGGCCTGTACCGCTGCCCTTGTGCGAGGCCTTTTTGACGTGGGCCTTTTTCACCGGGGCAGGCTGGGGCTTATTCTGGTCGTTTTGCCAGATAGCGTCAGGCTGGGGAGCTTCTTCCTCCTGGGCTTGGTCATCCTCGGAGGTAGTTTCCTCATCCTGGCCATCCTCTATGTCGGCATCACTGCCGCCGCCACCGCCACCGCCGCCAAAAAGCGATACCTCGACGACGTCGTCCTGCTGGTGCTGGCTGAAGGCAAACAGGCCTGTGAAGCTAACAAGCAAAAAAAGCAGCACATGGACGGCGACGGAGCCTAAAATACCATATTTGCTTCGCTGACGACTATCCATTATTTACCAGCTCCATCCGTTGCCAAACCAAAGCGGGTGATACCTGCGCCCTTCAATTTATCAATCAGCTCAATTACACGGCCGTAATCAATATCCTTGTCTGCCCTGATAACAATGGCAAAGCGGGGATTATTTTTTTGCTCAATAGCAGCCTGCGTAACTAAGGATTGAATGTCGGTCGGAGCCTCACCCAGATACAGCTTGCCGTCGTTTTTGAGACTGACGGCAAAGGTCGTGGTGGTATCGGTGGCAGCATTGGCTGCCTGCGGCAGCTTAACGGGGATGGTCTTCAGATCAATCATATACATAGTGCTGAGCATGAAAAAGACCAGCAAAAAGAACATGATGTCGATCATCGGAATGATAATCAGCTCCGGTGTTTTTCTGTTACGTACATCGCGCAGCTGCATTATTTACCACTCCTTGTGCCGGCTTCCAGCAGGGCGCTGAAGCACTGCTCCATATCAGTAATCATGTTGTCCATGCGGTGGGCAAAGTAGGAATGGGCGCACAGCGAAATAATAGCTACGCACAGGCCGGTAGCAGTAGCGATTAAGGCTTCGCCGATACCGCCGGTGATGGCTATGGGGGCGCCGGCCTGCAGGTTAAAGATGCTGAAGGCACCAATCATGCCTACGATAGTGCCCAAAAGACCCAGAAGCGGGGACATGGTAACGATGATGCTCAGATAATCCAGCTTATCCTTGAGCTTGGCGATGAAGATGCCTGCCTGGCTTTCCATGAAGGCCTTTTTCTGTTCGTTGCCACCTTCGATTTTGGCAGCTGCGGCAACTATCTGCGCACATTCGCCCCTGCTTGCTTCAGCCAGCTGAAGTGCTTCGCTGTTATTATCCGCACGCAAAAGCGAGCAGTATTGGGCGGCGAACTGCGCACCGCTGTCTACTCCCTTGTAAAACAAAAAGCGTTCAATAGCGATAGCGATAACCGCGATTGAACAGAACAACAACGGCCACATGACAAGGCCGCCCTTGTGAAAATACATAATTGTTTGTTGAATTGCTTCCATGAATTTGCCTCCTCATACACGTATTACAATAACCAAAAGCATAGTCAGCCGTGCGCCCGGCAAGGCGTAAAATTACGGGACTATGGTTACTATAATCATCTTATGATACATAGTATATATTACTAGTATCGAAAAAGCAAGCGCAGTTTTTTTAAGTGTGAGTTTTATCAAATTGAAGTAATTGGTTATATGAGGGGAAGCTGCTATACTAAGATACGCTTATAGGAAATAGCAGACGCAAGGCTTAAGATTATGATATAATGTAATAAACTTATGAGTAGAGTTGGTGAGGCGCATGTTTATTGGTCGAAAAAAAGAATTAGCATTTTTGGAAAGGCTGTATAATACTAATGAGCTGCAATGTGTGTGCCTTGACGGTGCTGCAGGTATGGGCAAAACAGCCCTACTGCAGGAATTTTCCCGTCGCAGGCGCAGGGCCTGTTATTGCGTGCGTGCCAGCACGGGTAACGCCAATAAGGCCGCCTTTTATACAGAGCTGCTGACGCAGGGAGTAGTGGACTGCCCTGGCGCTAGCTGGCAGGATTTGCTGCAGCGCTTGTGCAATAAGTCGCTGGGGCAGAAGCTTATTTTTATTATTGATGATGCGCAGGAGCTAAAGGTCGGCTTTGCCGAGCTGGTGCCTGCTCTTATCGCAGCGCTGCGGCCGCTGCGTGACAGACTGCGCCTGCTGGTGCTTTTTGCCGGCAGGGATACGACCTATGTGCAGCAGCTGCTTGCACAAAATGGTCTGCAGTGCCAAGGCTTACACCTTGAAGCACTGACTTATGAGGAAACCCTGCCCTGCCTGGTGCCGTTCAGTAATGAAGAAAAGCTGCTGCTTTATGGTGTTACGGGTAGTATACCGCAATATTTGCAGCATCTTGATATGGAGTTAAGCTTTAAGGATAATTTGTATAAGCTCTTTTTTGCCCCGACGGCTGTGCTGTTGCATGAGGGGGAACGTTTGCTGGAGCAAGGCTTCAGACAGCCGCATATTTATCATGCTGTCCTCTGCTCGGTGGCCTGTGGCGCAGTGCATATGAAGGATATAGCGGAGGCCGTGGGCATGCCTGACAACAAGACCTCCAAATATGTCAATGTGCTACAGGGCTTGGGACTGCTGCAGAAAATAACGCCTGCAGACGCAGTTAAATCCAAGCAGTCCAAAAAGACATACTATATGCTTAGCAATCAGATGCTGGTGTTTTGGTACTGCTTTGTTTATCCGTATTTGAGCAGCATTACTATGGGAGTTGGCAGTCTTGTGCTGCGCAGCAGGGTGCTGCCGGCGCTGGAGTCTTATGGCAGGCAGCTGTTTTTGCAGGTTTGCAGGCAGCATTGCTTTTTGTTACGCAGCAGGGGGGACTTTGGCTTTAATTTCACCTCTCTTGGCATTGTCTGGCCGAAGGAGGACTGTTCACCTGACGCTTTGCGCCTGTTGGCTGAGGATAAGACACACGCCTGCTTTATGCAATGCGTGTGGGGCAAAACCAAGGTTGACGTGGCTTTGCTCAAACAGCTGCAGCAGCAGTACCGGGACTTGCAGGGCAGAGAAAATTTTTATGTAGTTTTTGCGCGCAGGGGCTTTACGGACAGGGCCTTGGCCTATGCCGCCAAAATCAGCAACCTGCGTTTGATCTCCTTATTCTATCTAAAGTAAATCTAAATCAGAGTAGATAAAAAAACAACATAAGTAAAGAAAAAATCTACAATCTACTAAAGGGTAGACATAAAGAAATGGCTTAATCATAGGGAGTTAGGCCATTTTTTTATTGCCGAAAAACAGCCTGCTAATTACAGTGAATTTGTTGCTATTACAGATAAGTGAGTATATAATCTTTTTCGTAATAGTTTTCATTAATGTGTGAGTATTGTTGTGATAAGGAGCGAATGAAGGATGTTAAAAAATAAGGCATTGCTTAAGGTTGTCGTTGCTATGGGGTTAGTAGGCGCTGCCGGTGCCGTCTGTGCGGCACAGGAGCCGCTGGCAGAATACAGCCTGCCGGGGATGAACGTTACTGCCCTGGGCTATGAAAAATCTAACCTGGAAACTCCGGCGGACGTTACTGTCTACACCGGGGAAGAATTGCAGAAGACCGGTGCCAGTGATGTTGCTAACGCTTTGAAATATAAGGCCGGTGTTTATTTTACGCAGATGGGCCCGCATGACCAAAGCTTTATAACCGGCAACAGTACGCTCAGCCTGCGTGGCATCAAGGGCGGTACGTTGGTGTTGATTAACGGCGTGCCTGCCAGCTTTAACAATGTAAGCCATCTTGATATGATAAACCTGGCCGAGGTAGAAAAGGTGGAGGTCGTTAAGGGCGGCGGTGCCGTGCTTTATGGCAGTGAGGCCTATGGCGGTGTGATTAACGTCATTACTAAAGCTGAATACAAAAATAGCGTGCACGTTGCCGCAGGCAACAAGGGTCAGCGCGATTACAGTGCTACCATTGGCGCAGGCAAGCTTGGCCTGTCCCTTGGCCGCAATGAAATGGGCGAAACCGGTATCCTGTCGCAAAATCAGGGTACAAAGAAGATTAATGGTGAAGTGGTTCCTTATTATACAGGCTTTGGCGACAGCAGGAAGGATCATATTGGCGTAAGCTATAAGTTTGATGACAAGCTGCAGTTCAACTATATGTTTAACAAGAAAAAGTATACTATTGACTACCTGTCGGCAGCCAGCGAAAAACTGCAGCACTTTGATTATGATGACCGTGAGCATTTTGCCCAACTGCATTTTGCTGATCAAAAGGGCTTTGATGCTACTGCCTACTATAATGAACGCATTATCCGCAATCCGGATTATTATATTGTAAATCCCTCCAACCTGGAATGGGAGCGCAGCAAGCATAAAAATTACGGCGCTGATTTGAAAAAGGTGTGGAACAATGCTGACGAAAAAATCCTGGTAGGCTTCAACACCAAGCGTGAGCTGTATGTGGACGAAAACCAGAAATTCGCTTCCTTTGGCGACAGTACGAGTAAACTCAAGCCTTATGCCCGTTTTGGCAGCTATGCGCTCAACGGCTATTCCCTGTATGGCCAATATGACCGCAAGCTGAGCGAGGCGACCAATGTCGTTTTGAGCGTGCGTGAGGATTTAATCCGTTCGGATACAGGCAATTATGATGCCTTTTTGCCGCAGCTGCAGGTTTTGACGAAGCTAGATGGCGAAAACTCCCTCTATGTCAACGCAGGCCGCTCCTTCAGAATGCCTACCTTCCGCCAGCTGTATTATTCCAGCGGCATCCTGCTGCAGAATCCTGATTTGAAGCCTGAATATGGCTGGAGCTATGAAGCAGGCTACAAGCACGACAATGGCAATGAGCAGTTTAAGGCAGCTGTGTTCCATATTGACTTGGATGACCAGATTACAACGCGTAGGGTGACTGTTCCTGGCGGCACCATGACGCAGTCCTATAATGCTGCCAAATACAGAAACACAGGCGTGGAATTAAGCTACAGCAAAAAGCTTGGCGACAGCCTTACCTGGACAGTTGGCGGCATTTACAGCAAGCCGCAGAACAAGACTACTGACAATGCTCCCTGGAAGGATGTGCTTGGCAGATATCAGGTGATGACCTCGGTAGACTATGCACATGATAAAACTAGCGCTTCGCTAAATTTGAGCTACATGGGCGGCCGCGTGAACAACAGCAAGCAGGCGGACGTAAAGCCGCTGCTGCTGTCTAACCTGCATGTGGGTCACGAGGTGCTGCCGAATGCGGAACTGACTCTGGACATCAACAATATCTTCAACCGCCGCGATTTGACTGATCCGGACAGCTTGTATTATACGCAGGGACGTACCTTCCTGGTAGGCATGACCTACAGCTTCTAAAAGCATGTATAGGAAATTAACCTGTTTAGGCATAGTGCTTGCCTGCCTGCTGTGTGCTGCCTGCGGCCCGCAAGAACCTGCCGGCGGGGCAGGCGGGAGCGTGACCGTCAGCAATTACAGCTTTGTGGGCGAAGCGCAGCAGGTGCAGGTTAAGCAGGAGCCGCAGCGCGTTTTGGTGTGCGGCAATAGCGGCGTCAAAACCCTGCTGGCCTTGGGGGTGGGGGATAAAATCGTCGCCGCGGTTTTGACCGAAGCAGAGGAGGCCGATGCCCTGCAAAAGCAGCTGCCACACGCCAAGGTCTACACGCAGCCGCTGCAGCTGGAGGCAGCAACGCTGCTGCAGCCCGATTTCATTTTAGGCTGGCGCCGCTTTTTTGCTGATAATCAGTTAGGTGATACCAAAGTGTGGATCGCCAAGGGCGTACCGGCCTATATTCAGGACGCCTCCGGTCCTGTTCCGGCGAAGGGACGGTTTCCTGCCTGCACTATCGCCAGTGAAAAGCGTTTTATCAGTAACCTGGGAAAAATTATGCACAGGCAAAGGCAGGCAGAGCAGCTTCTGCAGCAGATAGACAGCGAGCTGCAGGTGGCAAAGCCCATAAAGGCGCAGAGGGTTTTGTTTGTGGAATTTTTGGGCGGTAATATCGAGGTTTTCGGCGATGACCTGCTGTGCGGCGATATAGTGCGGCATTACGGCTCAAGCCTTGTCAGCTACAGTGCTCCCTTTATCAGCCAGGAGGAGCTGATGGGTATGCAGGCAGATAAAATCTTCGTCATCTATCATGGCGGCGCTGCAGCAGGGCAGGCAGCACTCGCCAAGCTGCAGGACCCGTTATATAAGCACCTGCCTGCCGTAAGGGAGGGAAGGGTCTACGCACTGCCCTATAACGCCATAGTAGCGCCGGGAGCGGAGCTGCTTACGACCTTAAAATATATAAGAGAACACTTGGAAGCGTAAGAAAATAGCAGATGTGAGTGCTGTTTTTCCTGCGAGCGGCTAGCTATTGAAAATCATTACTGATGATGATAGAATAAAAGCAGCATATGTAGTATTGGAGGAAGAGCATATGAAGAAAATAGCAATTCTGCGCTGTCTGATTACGTCTGCAAGCTGTGCCGGGGCCGGCTGCCTGCGTGCTTTGTATGAGCATGATAAGGCCTTTGCCCAATATGGCGATGAAGAGCTGCGGCTGATGGCTATGTGGACCTGCAACGGCTGCGGTGCGTCCAAGCTGGAAAACCAGGAGGGCATACGCAAGAAGATTGAGCGTATGAAGGCTCTGGAACTGGATGCTTTGCATATCAGCCACTGCACCCATAAGAAAAAGCCTGACGGCGAAAAGTATTTGTGTCCCACAATTAAGAAAATCATTGATGAGCTGCAGGAGGCAGGCATCACGATTGTGGATGGGACGCACTAAGGCTTAAAATTTATCATCGCAAGGGACTGTCGTGCCTTTCGTTTCTGCTGCCATAGCGTGGCAGGAATGGAGGGGTCGGCAGTCTTTTTCTCTTTATATCCCAAGCCTTAAAGCAGGAAAATCAGCCCAGGCTAACGAATAAATAAGCGTATACAACTGTAAAGGCGAAAGGAGAAGCGAGAATGAGGGAATTTGTAAAAAAGTATATTGCAGAGCATTACAAGGCTTATGTAAAGGATTTGGAGACCCTGACCAATATCGATTCTGGCAACGGTGACCGCGAGGGCACGGAGGCTGCCAATAAATTTGTCGCAGGCAAAATGGCTGCTATCGGTGCCAGCACGGAATTTAGATATAACGACAGGGCCTGCCATTTGATTTCGCGCCTGCATGGCAAGGGCAAATACACCATTTTGCTGGTAGCGCACGTTGATACTGTCTTCAACAAGGGCGAGGCAGCGCGCCGCCCCTTCCGTGTGGATGAAAGGGGCTTTGCCTGGGGCCCTGGCGTAGGCGATGACAAGGCTACGGTGGTGGAGGTTATCTATGGCCTGGCCGCGCTTAAGGAAGCAGGCTTTGATAATTATAAGGAAATAATTTATTACACCAACGGCGAGGAGGAGGGTGGCAGCAAGACGGCCGAGGGCATTGTGGCAGAGCTGTCGCAGCAGGCAGACTTTGCCATTATTATGGACGTGGCGCGTCCTGACTGGGGCATCGTCACCCAGCGCAAGGGCAACGCCAAATACCGCGTGGAGGTAACAGGCAAGGGCGGCCATCACGGTAACGCTTCGCAAAGCTGCGCCAACGCCATTCACCAGCTGGCCTACACCATTACCGAGCTGCATAAGCTGGCAAGCCCTATGCCCGGCGACCCTGCGGATTTTACGGCCGAGGCGCTCAAGGCGCGCGGTATTGTGGACGCAGGCCAGTTTATCCCGCAAAACACGGTAAACGTGGGCGCGATTGGCTCCACTAATGACAAAATCAGCGTTATCCCCGGTGATGCCTACTGCGAGGTGAACGTGCGCTGCTTTACTGTAGAGGAGCAGCAGCGTCTGGATGCCGCCATCAAGGCCTTGGCCGACAAGGTGGTTATTGCAGGCACCAGCATTAAAATTACCGGCGGCATCGTTACAGGACCTATGCAAAAGACGGCGCAGGCACAAAAAATGGTGGATGTTTATAAGCGCATCGTCAAAGAAGAATTTGGCGGCGAGGTGAACGAATGGGTGGCAGGCGGCCTGACGGATGGCAACCGCACGGCCAAATTCGTACCGACGCTGGACGCCCTGGGTGTAGAAAACTACGACGAGCATTCGGATCACGAATCTGTAGATTTGAACACTGCCGTACCACGTACTACGGCCTTTGCCCTGACCCTGGCCGAGCTGGCAGACACCTGGCAGCAGGATTAAGATAACTGAAAGCCTGGGGCTTTGGCAGTCCCGGGCTTTTGCTAATGACGCAGGCCTGCAGTTGTGTTATAATATATAAGCTAAAATCTTTCAGACAAGGTGTGATAATATGTCAAAAAAAAGTAATAAATACGCGGGCGACCAGCCTGCTGCCTACGACCCCACGGGCATGAGCGAATACCTGGGCTTGGGCAGACCGATAGACTTTGACAAGGGACCTGTAAAAATAGCCATGATGTGCGCTATTTTTATCACTGTGGCAATAACGCTGTGGAAATGCTCTACAGGCATGGAATCGGGTGACGCTGTGGTGAGCGCCCTGGGCTACGCCTTAGGCTTTTTGTTCAGCTATCTGATAGCCCTGGAGCTGGATCCGGACCGCGGCTTAGGCGGCTTTATCGGTGGAGGCCTTACGCTTGTAGCCTATTTCTTTTTGGGTGAAGGCAATATTTTGGTGATGCTGTGGCTGCTCTTTATCCTGCGCATGCTCAACCGAAGCTCGGGTGACAGGCACCGCCTGCTTGATAACGTGATTATGATTGGCGCTGCCGCCTGGCTGGGCCTGCAGGGATATTGGGTGTTCCCGCTTTTGACCGGCGCGGCCTATATTTTGGAAAGCCAAATCCAGGCAGGCTACTTCCGCAGCCTGTACCTGGCAGGTGTTTCGCTGGCCTGCCTGCTTTTTGCGCAGTATGGCACCATTACCAATAATTTGTCTATGAGCAATATTATCATTATGGCTGTCGCCTTTATCCTCTTTTTGCCCGAAATCCGTGTGGCAGATTACGTTAAGGCCAAGGGTGACAAAAATGGTAAGCGCCTGCTGCCCAAGCGCCTGCAGACCATGCAGGGTTATTTTTGCATGATGCTCTTTACGCTCACCTTTATGCATGGTGACGCAGTGGTGCCTTCGCTGCTGCCGGCGGTGGCTGCTGCGGCAGGCTGCGGCCTGTATCTGTTTGTGGCCTTAATGAAGCATGAGGTAGTTTGAGTACATAAATTTGGAGGTAAAAACAATGAGTGAAAACAGAAAAATTAAATTTACGACCAACAAGGGCGTTTTTGTTGCCGAAATGTTTGAGGACAAGGCACCGCTGACGACGAAAAACTTTATTGACCTGGTAGAAAAAAGCTTTTATGACGGCATCATTTTTCACCGCGTTATCGATGGCTTTATGATTCAGGGCGGCGATCCTACAGGCAGCGGCATGGGTGGCCCCGGCTACAAGATTAAGGATGAATTCGGTCCTGGCCTGAAGCATGACGACGAGGGTATTTTGTCTATGGCCAACGCCGGCCCTAACACCGGCGGCAGCCAGTTCTTCATCACCTTGGCACCTACTCCCTGGCTCAATGGCCACCATGCTATTTTTGGCAAGGTTGTCGAGGGTATGGACGTTGTCCGTCTGATTGGCGCTGCCCCGACTGACTTCCGTGACCGTCCGCGCGAGACCATCACCATGGAAAAGGTGGAGGTTGTAAAATAAAATGGCGGCGTTTGTATATATGCTGCGCTGCAAGGATGGCAGCTTATATACAGGCTGGACCAATGATTTGGCGCACCGTCTGGCGATGCACCGCAGCGGACGTGGCGCCAAATATACCCGTGGGCGCGCGCCGCTAGAGCTTGTGTACACCGAGGAGCTGCCGGATAGGGAAAGCGCGCTGCGGCGTGAATGTGCCATTAAGGCTATGCCACGTGCCAAAAAGCTGCTGCTTGCTGCTGCCTGGCAGGGGCAGGATACAGAGCAAAATTATAAAGATTCAGAAAAATAATTGCTTTTACCTGCCAAGTGGGTTATAATGGCTAGAAGGGCGTGTTGCCCAAATAGCTATTAGGGAGGCCTATAAATGACAGGCAAAGTAAAATGGTTTAACGCAGAAAAGGGCTATGGCTTTATCCAAAGGGAAGGCGACAAGGATTTATTCGTACATTTTTCCGCCATCAAAAGCGAAGGCTTTAGGACCTTGGAGGAAGGCTGGACGGTAGAATTTGATATTATTACCGGCGACCGTGGTGAGCAGGCAGCCAACGTGGTGCATGTAGAATAAAAAAGAAGCTGATGACCGGGCAATGGACTTGCCTGTCATCAGCTTTTCTTTATAAATTAATCGTCGTCCTCTTCCTTGATGGTGCCATAGGCTACTAAAATCGTACCCTTGGGCGAGGCGAGCGCCGGGCAGACGTACAGGATAACGCCGGTCTGCTCTGCGTAGTAGGTGGTGAGGGTGTTGCCGAAGACGTCGGTGATGCGTCCCAGAATCTGGCCTTCCTCAACAAAGTCACCGCTGTGGATGTGGTGCAGCCAGCAGCCTGTTTCCAATGCCTCCAGGTAGATGAGGTTTTCTACATCACGCGGGGAATGGTGACGGGGCTTTACGGGCAGGGAGAACATCTTCAGCTTGCGCAGGATGTTGCGGATATCGTCCTTGTAGGCTTCAATATCCTCGTGCAGGCACAGTCCTGCGCCGCCGCGTTCGATGAGGATGGACGGCAGGTCGGTGCTGGCGGCATAGTTATATGCACCACCCTTAGCCAGCGAGCGCACCATGTATTCCATGTCCAGCACGCGGGCAACGGAGCGGGATTTCTTTTCTACCTCCAGAGAGGGCTGGCCGGGATAATAAACGTAAGGATGCAGGCTTTCGTGGATATCGCCGCTGTGCATATCTACATAAAAATCGGCAATGGGGAAAAAGTTGCTGCTGATAAGGTAGGCGGTTTTATCTGCCAGCGTGCCCAGCGGGTCGCCGGGGAAAACGCGGTTCAGATTCTTGCCGTCCTCGGGAACGATCATTTCGCGGCGTGCCCAGAAGCCCTGGATGTTTACAGGGTGCATCATAATCAGGCAGCCAAAAACGTGCTCAGGCTCAATGTCGCGTCCCAGCTCCATTGCTGCGGCGATACCGGGATATTCACCGCCGTGGATGCCGGCGGTAATCAGCAGGGTGGGGCCGTCCTCCTGACCGTTGATAATGGTCAGGGGAATTTTTACAGTAGTGTCGGGGACAGGCAGGTAGGTGCGCAGCTTGGCGCCGCGCTCAATAGTAAGTCCGCATATTTTCAGTGTGTCAGACATGTGCTCACTCCTTTGATATATTTTCTCATACTTTGATGTTAGCAGGTGCTTACTGGAATATAAAATTTTTTGCTTCCGAAATGTGTGACGGAAACAAAAAAGTAAATCCCTATTGCGGCAAACTTGCACCTGTGTACAATAATTTTGAACAGTGGTTATGATTTCTCACTTGCAATAAATTATAACATATGATAAGCTATTCACACAAGAGTGTTTTGAAATAAAATTAAGTGCGAATAAGCAAGGGGGATAGATAACGTGAGCCTGCTTACAGACAAGGAATACCTGGGACTTACGGTACCGTTTATGCTGTCGACAATGACGCAGCCGCTTATGGGAGCAGTAAATACAGCTGTTATGGGACAGCTGCCTGACCCCAAATATATTGCTGCAGTGTCGCTGGGAGCGATTTTGTTCAATAATTTATATTGGTTATTTGGTTTTTTGCGTGTCAGCACAACCGGCTACGCTGCACAGGCCTTTGGTGCTGCGGATAAACGGCTGGGGATGCTGGCCTTTTTTAAGCCTGCGGTGCTGGCGCTCATCATCAGCCTTTTTTGTATAGTACTGCAAAAGCCAATCCTTGAGCTGTACCTGGCGATGATTGGCGCTGCCCCTGAGGTCAACGATTTGTGCCGTGAATATTATTATATTTTGATTTGGGGTGCGCCTCTGGTGCTGTTCAATTACGTGGCGCTGGGCTGGCTCATGGGGCAGACGCGCGTGCATGCCAGCGTGTTTATGCAGGTATCGATGAACGTGATTAACATGATACTGAGCGCGTGGTTTGTTTTTTGGCTGCATATGGACATTACGGGCGTAGCAGTAGCAACGCTGCTCAGCCAGCTGTACGGTGGCGTGCTGGGCGCGGTGCTGATGTACTATTATGGTAAATTTGATTATGCCAACCTGCCTTGGGGCGAGCTTTTGGACTGGCGCGAATTTATCGGTATGCTCAAGGTTAACATCAATCTGATGATCCGTACAGCCTGCCTGCTGACGGTGAACAATATCATTGCCGCCGTGGGTGCTTCGCTGGGCACGGTGGTGCTGGCTGCCAACGCCGTGCTCTTGCAGCTCAAGGATATTATGAGCTACCTGATTGACGGCATGGCCAATGGCGCCGCCATCTTCAGCGGCCGCGCCGTGGGTGCCAAAAACGTCAAAATGTTTGAAGCCTCCATCTTTATGACCTTCAAATGGCTGGTGGTGCTGGCCGTGATTTTGATGGGTGGCTACTACGCCGGCAGCGATTTCTTCATCCGTCTGTTTACTAATATCGAAGAGGTGGTGGCAACGGCCGCTGCTTACAATGTCTATGTTTTCTTCTATCCGGTGTGCGCAGGCATCGGCATGGTGCTTTACGGCGTTTTCTGCGGTGCCACCCGCACCGCCCCGGTGCGCAACATGATGCTTTTGGCGCTGGCGGTGTTCTATCTTCTGCAATGGCAGCTGGTGCCTGCGTGGGGCAACGCCGGTCTGTGGTTGGCACTTTTGGGCTTTATGGTAGCACAGTCGGTCATTCTGTTATACTATTTGCCTAAGCTAAAACGGGAGATTATAGGTGCAACAAAAATGTAACAAATTTGTTGCAAATTGTGAGAACTAGTGCTATTATAAACCTATAACTGATACCTTGTCATTTTGTATCAGTGTAAGAATATTTTATATTCTGCAATCTACTGAGGTAATAAAATCAGAATACGGTGCAAATCCGTAGCGGTCAAGCCACTGTGAGGCCTAAGGGCCAAGTCAGGTCGATTTCCTCGGTTGATATATTCCTGCTAGCGACAGAAATATATACTACAATTGTGCACGTTGTATTATGTACCTTTTCTGCAGCTATGTAGGAAAGGTTATTTTTTTGATGGAGATGATGCGCTTTGTCTAAAAAGCAGATTCTGGCCCGTCTGGGTCAGATCGTTCTTGTCCTGCTTGGTATCAGCTTCATTACCTTTGCCCTGGTAATGCTTGCTCCTGGTGATGTCGTACGCCAGATGATAGCAGGTAACGAGGACATTATTGTCAGCCAGGCCGAAATTGACGCACTGCGTGCGGAATTAGGCTTGGATAAACCCTTCTTCTTCCAGTATCTGGATTGGCTGGGTCGTGCGCTGCAAGGCAACCTGGGTTTCTCCTACATGGCCAAAAAGCCTGTAGTGGAGGAGCTTTTTGAACGCCTTCCCGGTACTATCCTGCTGTCGTTGGCATCCCTGACGCTGATGATGATCGTGTCCATTCCTGCCGGCATTTACTCTGCAGTAAAACGCGGCGGCTGGTTCGATTACGTTGTACGTGCCTTCACCTTCCTGGGCGTTTCCATGCCTGGCTTCTGGGTTGGCCTGATGCTGCTGTGGATTTTTGGCCTGAAGCTGGATTTGCTGCCTATCGTCGGCGGTACTATCGGCCCGGACACCATTATCCTGCCTGCAGCGACGCTGGCATTCGCTATGTCGTCTAAGTACACACGTCAGGTGCGTGCTGCTATCCTGGAAGAGCTGCACCAGGATTATGTCGTTGGCGCCCGTGCCCGTGGCATGAGCGAAAGCCATATCCTGTGGAAGGAAGTTCTGCCGAACGCTTTGCTGCCCCTGATTACCCTTTTGGGCCTGTCCCTTGGTAACCTTTTGGGTGGTGCTGCTGTTATCGAGATGGTATTCCAATGGCCAGGCCTTGGCCGCTTGGCAATTGAGGCTATCACCTACCGCGACTTCCAGCTGGTACAGGGTGTTGTTGTGTGGATCGCTTTGATGTATATGGTTATCAACCTCGTTGTTGATATTTCGTATAACTATCTGGATCCGCGTCTGAGAAAGGTAAGGTAAGAGCTGATGGAAACAATTATTAATGGTTTTAAAACCAACCGCGCTTTTGCCGTAACCTCGCTTTTGGTTTTGCTTTTGATTGCAATTGCTTTGGCCGCACCGGTGCTGGCACCCTATGATCCCACCCATGCCACCATGCAGGATGCATTCATGGAGCCTGGCGCAGACCATCTGTTTGGTACTGATAAGCTGGGACGTGACTGCTTCAGCCGTGTGCTCTACGGTGCGCGTGCTTCCCTGACGGGCGTACTGTGCCTGGTTGCCAGCGTTTTCGTCGTTGGTACTACGATGGGCGTAGTTTCCGGTTATTTCGGTGGCAAGGTTGATATGGTCATCATGCGTATCTCTGATATGATGATTTCCTTCCCTGGTATGATTTTGGCTATTGCCGTAGCAGGTATCATGGGCGGCAGCCTGGTAAACGCTATTATCGCGCTGACGATCGTCAGCTGGACGAAATATGCCCGCCTGGCGCGCAGTCTGGTATTGCAAATCAAACGTCGTGACTATGTTGAAGCCGCTATCGTCAACGGTGGTACCTCCGCCCACATCCTTTGGGTACACGTACTGCCGAATATCCTGCCGATGATGGTAATCACCGCAGCAGCAGATATTGGTGCACTGATGATGGAACTGGCAGGCTTGTCCTTCCTGGGCTTTGGCAGCCAGCCGCCTGCTCCTGAATGGGGCCTTATGCTGAATGAAGGCCGTCAGCAGCTGCAGACCGCTCCCTGGCTGATGATTTTCCCTGGTCTGGCAATTTTTGTTACCGTTATGGTATTCAACCTGTGGGGCGACAATCTGCGCGATGTGCTCGACCCGCGTAACGATGTTAAGGACTAAGGCCTGTGCCGCGGTCCCGGCTTGATTTGTTTTGAGCTTTTGAGTATATGAAATGGAGAGATGAACAAATGAGAAAAATGTACAAGGTTACCGCAGCAGCGGCTATGATCGGTTTACTGGCTTTTGCAGCAGCAGGCTGCGGCGGCGACGACAAAAAAGCAGCCCACAAGGATACTGCTAAATTTGGCGTAACCAACTTTGCTGATTCCCTGGAGCCGACTGATAACTACTTTGGTTGGGTTGTAATGCGTTACGGCCTGGGCGAATGCCTTGTTAAATTCGACAAAAAGATGAACTCCACCCCGTGGCTGGCTGATAAATGGACCATTTCCGATGATAAGCTGACCTGGACCTTCCACATCAATGATAAAGCCTGCTTCTCCAACGGCACCAAGCTGACCGGTGAGCTGGCTGCAGCTTCTATCCAACGTACCTTCGAGAAGGCTGCACGTGCAAAATCCATGTTCGAATATGAATCCATCAAAGGCGAAGGCCAAAACGTAATCATCAAAACCAAAAAACCGGTTCCGACCCTGCCCGGTATGCTGGGTGACCCGCTGTTCATCATCGTTGATACCACCACTATCAAAGATCGTGATACTGCAAAACAAGGACCTATCTGCACCGGCCCGTATGCTGTAAAGACCTACACCAAGGCTAAAGCAGAAATGGTTAAGAACGAAAAATACTGGGATGGCGAGGTTCCGTTCAAGGCTGTTGACATCCTGACCATTGACGATCCTAACACCCGTGCTATGGCCCTGCAAAAAGGCGAAATCGACTTCGCTATCAACATTGCAGCAGGCGACCTGCAGCTCTTCAAAGACGAGAAGAAATATACCATCTCCAATATCGCTTCTCTGCGTGACGTACTTGCACGTCTGAACGTACGTCCTGAAAGACCGCTGGGTGACCTGAAAGTCCGCCAAGCACTGCTGCGTTCTCTGGACCGCGTAACCTACAACAAGGTTCTGCTGAAGGACACCTTCGTTCCCGGCGGCCCGTATCTGCCTCCTTCTGTTGACTATGGCTATGATGAGCTGTACAAATACGACAAGAACCAATACAATGTTGAAAGCGCTAAGAAGCTGCTGGAAGAAGCTGGCTGGAAAGACACCAACGGCGACGGTTATGTTGATAAAGACGGCAAGAACCTGGAGCTGGACTTCGTATTCTACAGCGGCCGTGCTGAGCTGCCTCTGTATGCAGAAGCTACCCAGGCTGACGCTAAGAAGGTTGGTATTAAGGTTAACCTGAAGAACGTTGACTACAACGTACTGGACGGCATCGGCCGTAAGGGCGACTATGACCTGCTGATTTCCAACGTACTGTGCCTGCAAGCCGGCGATCCTGAAGTATTCATGAACATGTACCTGAAGACTGGCCAAGAGCAAAACGGTACCGGCTACAGCAATCCTGCATATGACGCTCTGTCCGACAAGCTGGGTGTAGAATTTGACCCTGCAAAACGTCGTGAGCTGATTATCGAAATGCAGAAGATCATCCTCGACGATGCTGCATCCCTGGTATTCGGTCATCCGCAAACCAACATGGTTTCCACCAAAGCTATTGCTGACGCAGAAATCCTGCCTTGCGATTACTACTGGCTGACCAAGGATATCAAATCCGCTAACTAATTAACTAAACAAAGAAGGTAACGCTTAATGCTACTTGAAGTAAAAGATTTAGACATCAGCTACGGCAGCAAGCTGACCGTAACCGGTGCCAGCTTAGAACTGGATAAAGGCGAGATCATGTCTATTGTCGGTGAATCCGGCAGTGGCAAGACCACCGTTATCCGTGCTATTATGGGTTGCCTGCCTGGTGCTGGCCGCGTTAGCCGCGGCAGCATCACCTTTGATGGGCAGGATGTATTGAAAAATACTCCCGACCAATGGCGCAAAATGTACGGCAGCGAGATGTCCATGATTTTCCAGGACAGCGGCAATATGATCAATCCTATCCGCCGCATCGGCCAGCAGTTCATTGATTACGTCCAGGCACATCAGCCGGATAAGTCCAAGGACCAGGCTTATAAGATGTGCTGCGATATGTTGACCAATGTACGTCTGCCGAATCCGGAAAACATCATGAACAGCTATCCGTTTGAGCTGTCCGGTGGTATGCGTCAGCGTGTTGGTATCGCCATGGCCATGATCTTCAGCCCGAAGATTCTGTTAGCCGATGAGCCTACCAGTGCATTGGACGTAACAACCCAGGCACAGATTATCCGTCAAATCGTAGATATCCGTAATGAGTACGGTGTAGCTGTTATTATCGTTACCCATAACCTGGGCGTTGCTTCTTATGTATCCAACAAGCTGATGGTTATGAAGGGTGGCCGTGTAGTTGAATATGGCAAGCGCGAGGATGTTATCGCAAATCCGCAGGACGACTACACGAAACAGCTGCTGAGAGCAGTACCGATCATAGGAGGGAAGACATATTATGGCGAATGATGTAACACCTACTTATGAGCGCAGTAAGCTGGTACTGGAAATCAATAATCTTACCAAAAAGTTCGCTGTGGATGGCGGTAAATTTTTGACAGCCTGTGATAATATCACCCTGCGCGCCTACGAAGGACGCACTCTGGGTATTATCGGTGAATCCGGCTGCGGCAAAAGTACGCTGGTGCGCACGTTGCTGCGCATTCATCCTGCTACCAGCGGCGAGGCTATATTTGAAGGCCATGACCTGATGAAATCTAAGGGCGAGCAGCTGCGTCAGGACCGCAAGAATATCCAGATGGTATTCCAGGATCCGACTGCGGCCTTTAACCCCAAGATGCTGGTTAAGGATATTCTTACCGAGCCTCTGAAGAACTTTGGTATGATTAAAAGCAGTGAGGTGGACGCAAAGGCTGCCGAGCTGCTGGAAATGGTAGAACTGCCTGCTGAATTTAAGGACCGTTATCCGCACAGCATGTCCGGTGGTCAGCGTCAGCGTCTGGGCATTGCCCGCGCCCTGGCTCTGGAACCGAAAATCATCGTCTGCGATGAGGCAACCAGCGCGCTGGACGTTTCGGTACAGGAAAAAATTTGCGAGCTGCTCTGCCGCATTCAAAAAGAAAAAAATATTACCTATCTGTTTATCGCCCATGACCTGGGTCTGGTAGACCTGATGTGCCATCAGGTTGCCGTTATGTACCTGGGCAATGTGGTAGAATGGATGGAGCATGGACGTATTGCAGAGCATTGCAAGCATCCATATACTAAAGCATTGATGAAGGCAGTCTTTAAGGTAGACTTCAAGGCTGGCGAAAAGATTGAACCCCTTGAGGGCGAAATCCCCAGTCCCTTGGATCTGCCCCCCGGATGTCCGTTTGCCAGCCGTTGTGAGCATTGCACCGAGCATTGCGTGCAGGTTAAGCCACAGCTTAAAGAGGTTGAGCATGGTCATTGGGTTGCCTGCCATCTGTACGACTAAGACCTTTGGGTACGGCTCTGTGCCGTACCCAATTTTTAAAAATTTTACTTTTTAAATCAAATGAGTATTGACTCATACGTTTTATGTGATATAATATCTATAGTGAAAGAGTCCTTGGAAAGGCAAAGGAGCCTTTCATATTATTTTTTCTAAAACATATGAATGAGTATTCATATGAACTCTAAAAAACTTATTATGTAGTAGCTTGAAGATAAAACAAAAAAGAAGGGTGGTAGATTATAATGCAGAAAGATTTGCATGACTTGGAAGATATCCGTAACAGCGCTGATGATGTGCGCAGCTATCAACAGATTGACGGCCGCATTGACAGTGTTGAAGATTATAGCAAGCATCCTGAAGGCTGCACCTGCGGCCATTGCGGCAAGGATCATGACCACAAGACTATGGGCCATGTTCCCAAGCATACTCACGGAGATGCCTGCGGCTGCGGCCATGACCACGATCATACCCATGAGGGCGCAGACGAGCACGAGCATGGACATAGCCATGGCGACGAATGTGGCTGCGGCCATGACCACGATCACGAGCATACCCATGAGGGCACAGGTGAGCACGCACATGAACATAGTCACGGTGACGAGTGCGGTTGCGGTCACGACCATGACCACGAGCACGCACACGTACATAGCCACGGCGACGCCTGCGGTTGCGGCCATGACCACGATCACGAGCATACCCATGAGGGCACAGGCGAGCATGAGCACGCGCATAGCCACGGTGACGAATGCGGCTGCGGTCACGACCACGGCCATGAGCATACCCATGAAGGCACAGGTGAGCACGCACATGAACATAGTCACGGTGACGAGTGCGGTTGCGGCCATGACCACGCACATGAGCATGAGCACGGACATAGCCACGGTGACGAGTGCGGCTGCGGCCACGACCACGGTCATGACCATCACGTTCCCGGTCATCCGGACGACTGCCAGTGCGAAATTTGTCATCCGCATGAGGAATATTGCGATGTGTGCGGCGAAAGCCTGGCTAACTGCACCTGCCGTATGCCGGATGCCGACAAGATTAAACGCGTATATATATTGAAGAATTTGGGCTGCGCTAACTGTGCTGCTAAAATGGAATACAAGATTAAGGAACTGCCCGGCGTTACCTATGCCAACGTAAGCTTTGCTACCAAGCAGCTGCGTCTGAGTGCTGCAGACCATGAGGCCCTGCTGCCTGCAATCCAGGAAATCTGCACCTCTATCGAATCGGACGTAGTAGTTGTGCCGCGTGACCGCCGTCCGCAGCTTTCTAACGACCGTGCCAGAGTATATCTGGTGCAGAACCTTGACTGTGCTAACTGCGGTGCCAAAATTGAGCGTGCGCTGAACGCTATGGACGAGGTTGAAAGCGCAGTGCTGACCTTCACCACCAAAAAGCTGAAGGTTACTGCCAAGGATTACACCGGACTGCTGGAAAAGATGCAGGCTGTTACTGACAAGGTAGAAGAGGGCGTAGTTCTGGTGGAGGCCGAAAAGAGACCTAGCCTGGCACCGGAGCTGGAGGAGCGTAAAAAATCCGGCGGCATTTTGTCCGAGCTGAGCGAAAAGCAGACGATGATTGAAATCGTTCTGGGTGGCGCAGTCTTCATCGTTACCGAATGGCTGGGACTGATTCCCGAAGCCTATCATATGTACTGCCTGATTTTTGCTTACATCCTGCTGGGTGGCCGCATTGTCTGGACAGCGCTGAAGAATATCCTTAAGGGCAACGTATTTGACGAAAACTTCCTCATGACCGTCGCAACTCTGGGTGCCTTTGCTATCCAGGCCTGGGAAGAGGCTGTTGGCGTTATGTTCTTCTACCGCGTGGGCGAATACTTTGAGCAGCGCGCTGTAGAAAAGAGCCGTGGCCAGATTATGGACGCAGTTGATATGCGTCCCGAGGTTGTCAACCTGCTGGTGGGCGAGGAGGTTAAGGTTATCCCCGCTGCCGACGCCCATGTAGGCGATATTTTGCTGGTACGCGTTGGCGACCGCATTCCTCTGGACGGCGTAGTTATTGAAGGCGAAAGCCTGGTGGATACTTCCCCAGTAACAGGCGAGCCTGTACCTGTAAAGCGCAAATATGGTGACGAAATCGTTTCTGGCTGCGTTAATACCTCTGGTATGCTCAAGATCCGCGTAGAAAAGATTTTGGAAGAATCTATGGTTACCCGCATCCTGGACAGTGTAGAAAACGCTGCTGCCAGCAAGCCGACCATCGACCGCTTCATTACCCGCTTCGCACGTGTATATACCCCGTTTGTAGTTGTTGCCGCAGTGCTGACCGCTGTTATTCCGTCGCTGGTAACCGGTGACTGGAACAAGTGGATTTACACCGCGCTCACCTTCCTCGTAATCAGCTGCCCCTGCGCTCTGGTGCTGAGCGTACCGCTGGCCTTCTTCTCCGGTATCGGCGC
Source organism: Ruminococcus intestinalis (assembly GCA_963657675.1). GTDB lineage: Bacteria > Bacillota > Negativicutes > Acidaminococcales > Acidaminococcaceae > Phascolarctobacterium_A. Next base: position 34,712 of record CAVKMV010000003.1, on the reverse strand, counting down.
AGGCTCCAAGTACGGTATCCTCTTTAAGGGCGGCGTGGCTATGGAGGCCCTGAAGAACATTGCCGCCGTCGTTATGGATAAGACCGGCACCGTTACCAAGGGCAACTTCGTCCTGCAAAGGGTGAATGCTGCCGAGGGCATTGCCGAGGATGAGCTGCTGCGTCTGTGCGCAGGTGCAGAATTAGTTTCTACCCACCCGATCGCTGTAAGCATCGTGGAGGCTGCCAAGGCTAAGCAGCTGCCGCTGCTGCGTCCTGATAAATTTGAAGAAATCGCCGGCGAAGGCCTGGTTGCCAGCTTTGGCGACCGTCAGGTGCTGTGCGGTAACACCAAGCTGCTGCAGCGCTTTGGCGTGGAATATGCAGGCTATACCCCTGCTGAAAGCGGCAGTGAGGTTTTGGTGGCAGACAACGGCCTGTATATGGGTCAGCTGCTGATTAACGATACCCTCAAGGAGGATGCCAAGGAAGCCATCAGCGCCCTCAAAAAGCAGGGCCTGGTTACTGCTATGCTCACCGGCGATGCCCAGAAGGAAGCACAGGCTGTGGCTAAGGAGGCAGGCATTGACGAGGTGCGTGCACAGCTGCTGCCGCAGGATAAGCTGAGCGAGCTGAATATGCTGCGCAACAAGTACGGCCCGGTAATGTTTGTCGGCGACGGCATCAACGATGCGCCGGTACTGGCCGGTGCTGATGCAGGTGCTGCCATGGGCAGCGGTGCTGACGCAGCCATCGAAGCAGCCGACGTTGTCTTCATGAATTCCGAGGTCAGGGCAATTCCGCAGGCCATCGCCATCGCACGTGCAACCGGCGCTATCGCCTGGCAGAACGTTATTTTCGCCCTCACCATCAAGGTTATCATCATGGTTGCAGGCCTCATGGGTTATGCTTCTATGTGGGCGGCAGTTTTTGCCGATACCGGCGTATCGCTCCTGTGCGTACTGAACTCTGTTCGTATTCTCTATAAAAAGGTTTAAGCTATACATTAAATAAAAGGCTGACTTTATAGTCAGCCTTTTTGCTTGTAAACAAGCAAGCTTAGGCTAACTTTTTTTGTAAATTAGCAGTGTCTTTTATAAAAAAGTCTTGACAAAAGGCAGTAGCTGGCGTAAACTTTCACTAGTAGTTAGGGAAACCTAACTACTAAAAAAATCCTAAAAAGTTAGTATCTGCTAACAATTTTGTGGAGGGTAACTATGATGCCTTTATTGATGGCCCGCCGCGGCGAGCAGCACACAATCAGCGCTGTACATGGCAAGGATGAAACCAGACGTTTTTTGGCTAATCTGGGCTTTGTAGAAGGCGCAGGCGTAAGCGTTATTTCTGAAATTGATGGTAATCTGATCGTCAATGTTAAGGAGGCCCGCATTGCCTTGAGCAAGCAGATGGCAGCCAAAATATTTATTTGAGTGATTTATGGAGGAAGTTATGAAGACATTGAAGGATGTTCCTGTTGGTGAAACTGTAACCGTAACCAAATTAGTTGGCGAGGGCGCAGTTAAAAGACGCATTATGGATATGGGCGTAACAAAGGGTGTTTCTGTGTTTGTCCGCAAGGTGGCACCCTTAGGTGACCCGGTGGAGGTAACCGTGCGTGGCTACGAGCTTACCCTGCGTAATGGTGAAGCAGAGCATATCGTTGTAGAATAAGGGGGGGCTGAAGATGAAGCAGATTAAAATTGCCCTCGTTGGTAACCCCAACTGCGGCAAAACTACTATGTTTAATGATTTGACAGGCTCTAACCAATATGTCGGTAACTGGCCTGGCGTAACCGTAGAAAAGAAGGAAGGCGGCCTGAAGGGTCACGACGACGTTATCATCACCGACCTTCCCGGTATTTATTCGCTGTCCCCGTACACCCTAGAGGAGGTTGTGTCCCGCAACTACCTTTTGGAAAGTGACGTTGACGGCGTGCTGAACCTGGTTGATGGCTCCAACATTGAGCGTAACCTGTACCTGACCACCCAGGTTATGGAAATGGGTTATCCTGTGACCATCGCCATGAACATGATTGATATCGTCCGCAAAAACGGCGATAAGATTGACATCAAAAAGCTGGGCGAAGAGCTGGGCTGCGAAATCGTCGAAACCTCTGCCCTGCAGGGCGAGGGTACCCAGGAGGCCGCTGAAAGGGCTATTGCCGCTATCGGCGCCGGTGCTCCTAAGTATATGCACTTTAGCGAAGAGGTGGAGGCAGCGCTGCAAAAGCTTGCCGCTGTTGCCGGTCGCAAGGTGCAGGGCGCAGCAGAGCGCTGGCTTTTGGTAAAGCTGTTTGAGCGCGACAAGGAGATTATGAAGGCTGTGCATCTGACAAGTGACGAGCAGGCCAAGGTTGAAGAAATCGTTGCCGCCTGTGAGGAAGCACTTGACGACGATGCCGAAAGCATCATCACCAGCGAGCGTTATGACTACATCGGTAAGCTGATGGAAAAGGCAGTAACTAAGGGTCACACCGGCCTGACTGCTTCGGATAAGATCGACAGCATCGTTACCAACCGTTTCCTGGCACTGCCTATTTTCGCAATAGTTATGTTCCTGGTATACTTCATTGCTGTTGATACCATTGGTACTATCGTAACCGACTTTACTAACGATACGCTGTTTGGCGAGTGGATTCAGCCCTGGGTGCAGGAGCACATGGAGGCTGCTGAATGTGAGGACTGGCTGGTATCCCTGGTCGTTGACGGCATCATCGGCGGTATTGGCGCGCCTATCGGCTTCGCACCGCAGATGGCAGTTGTCTTCCTGCTGCTGAGCTTCCTTGAGGACTGCGGCTATATGGCCCGTGTTGCCTTCATCATGGACCGCTTCTTCCGTCAGTTCGGCATGAGCGGCAAAAGCTTCATTCCCCTCTTGATTTCCTCCGGCTGCGGCGTTCCGGGCATTATGGCCAGCCGCACTATCGAAAACGAAAAGGACCGTCGTCTGACCATCATGACCACCACTTTTATCCCCTGTGGCGCCAAGCTGCCGGTTATAGCTTTGCTGTCCGGCGCTATCATGGGCGGTGACTGGTATATGGCCCCGATTATGTACTTTGTAGGCTTTTTTGCTGTAATCAGCGCCTGCATCATCCTCAAAAAGACAGAGCTCTTTGCCGGCGACCCTGCTCCCTTTGTTATGGAGCTGCCGCCGTACCATCTGCCCGCTGCTAAAAACGTTCTGCTGCATACCTGGGAGCGCGTTGCCGGCTTCCTCAAAAAGGCCGGTACCATCATCTTCCTGTGCTGCGTAGTAATGTGGTTTTTGGCTACCTTTGGTATTGACGAGGGCAGCGTGGGCATGGTTGATACCGAAAAGAGCTTTATTGCCTACATCGGTAACGGCATCGCCCCGATCTTTGCACTGCTTGGCTTTAACAGCTGGCAGGCTGTTGCTGCTGCCTTCTCCGGCTTTGTTGCCAAGGAATCCATCGTCAGCACCATGGCTATTTTGGCAGGCCTGGCTGATGAGGCCGAGGACAGCGCCGATCTGTGGACTGCGGTTATGGGCTTCTTCCCGAGTGCCGCTGCTGCCTTCACCTTCCTGGTATTCAACCTGCTGGATTCTCCCTGCCTGGCCGCAATTTCGACCATGAGCCAGGAAATGAACAGCAAGAAGTGGACCTGGAGCACCATCATCTTCCAAAACGTGTATGCTTACAGCATCGGCCTGATGGTGTACCAGTTTGGTAGAGTCTTTGTTGGCGGCGAGGCCTTTGACTTTGGCACAGGCATTGCCTGCGTATTCTTGGCAGGCTTCCTGTATCTGTTCTTCCGTCCGGCAAAAAAGGCTACTACAGAAACTGTATTAAGCGTTGACGCTAAATAATTCTTTAGGGCGCAGGCTTGGTTATCCTTGTCTGCGCCATGTTTAAGCTGGCTGTGCGCCGGTTAGTATGTTCATCCCAAGTGTTAGGAAACGAGGTGTTTCATATGGCAACTTGGATTATCGCGTTGGTTATCATTGGTTGTGTTTACCTGGCTGCTAAGCAGGTCATCAAGGCTCACAAGAGCGGTGGCTGCATTGGCTGTGATGCCGGTGGCGATGGCAAGGGTTGTTGCCCGCATTGCCAGCACACCACGACCGTACACCTAAGAAAAAGATAAGACATAAGTAAGAGCGGGGCTTGCGGCTGCAGGCCCTGCTTTTTTTGCGTTGGGGGGGGATTTGCTTAGGTGGCTTGAGCGTTATAAACAGGCTATTGTTTTTTATCTTTTTATAATGACGAGCTTGTAGAGACGACTATGGATGATATTGAAGCGTATAAGGTCAATAAGCTTTTTGTAACATCTATACAATATATAGCAAGTAAGAAAAAATTCGCCACCACATATTGACAAAACGATAAAATCGCTTATAATAGATACATAACCTGACAGGCAGCCTGCCTCCTGACGGATAAGTGGAATTGACCACGTGGGGGCAGGCGTGCTGCATGAGCCGACCGTCTGGGCAAGAAGCTTTTGCCCAGGCGTTTTTCTTTTTAAGGAGCAAGGAAAGACCAGGGCAGACAGGTGAATTATAGGAGAAGAGGTAATAAAAATGCAACAGACAAAAAACAGATGGCTTATCGTCCTGGCAGCCATCGGCATTCACATCAGCATTGGCAGCGTGTACGCCTGGAGCGTGCTCACCAAGCCGATTATGCAGGCGATGGGCTTTTCGCTGAAGGAGGTCACCTGGACCTTTTCGCTGGCGATACTTTTTTTGGGGACGTCGGCAGGCTTTTTGGGAACTTATGTAGAAAAATACGGTCCGCGGCGCAGCGGACTGGTGTCAACCTGCTTTTTTGTGAGCGGCCTTTTGGGAACGGCGCTGGCACTGCATTGGCACAGCCTGCCGCTTTTGTATCTGGCGTATGGCGTCATTGGCGGCATTGGCCTGGGCACAGGCTACATCACTCCCGTTTCTACGCTGGTGAAGTGGTTCCCCAACAACCGCGGCCTGGCAACAGGTCTGGCTATTATGGGCTTTGGCTTTGCCAGCCTGATTGCAGGACCGCTGATGCAGTATTTGGTGGCTAAATTTGGCCTTGTGCAGAATTTTGTTATTCTGGGCTGTGCCTACGCAGTGGTGATGACCTGCTCGGCCCTGTATCTGGAGCCGCCCAAGCAGGCAGCAGTGGCAGATGGCAAGGGCAGCTTTAAGGCTGCGCAGCCGCAGGACAGGCAGTTTAGCGTGCACGAGGCGATGCACACCTGGCAGTTTTACGCGCTGTGGTGGGTGTTCTTTACGAATATCACCTGTGGCATCGGCCTTTTAGCGGTGGCATCGCCCATGGCGCAGGAAATTATCGGTATGTCGCCTGTGGCAGCGGCCTCTATGGTAGGCATCATCGGCCTGTTGAACGGTGGCGGCCGCATCGTGTGGTCCACCCTGTCCGATTATCTGGGACGCCCTAATACCTATATCACCTTTTTTGTGATTGAGATTGCTGCCTTTTATCTGCTGGCGGACGTGACGGACAGCCTGCTCTTTCAGCTGCTGGTTTTTGTTATCATCACCTGCTATGGCGGCGGCTTTTCCTGCATGCCGGCGTATTTGAGCGATTTGTTTGGCACCAGGCAGCTGAGCGCGATTCACGGGCGTATCCTGACGGCCTGGGGGCTGGCAGGTATTGCCGGGCCGCTGCTTTTATCCGTCATTTACGAGCGCACGCACAGCTACAGCTTTACGCTGTACTTTTTCAGCGCCTGCTTTGTTGTGAGCCTGGTTTTGGCGCTGGTGCTGAAGCTAAAGGGTAAAACTGCATAAGCTGACGTTTTTGGGGTCGCTGTGCCAAGAGGTGCAGCGGCTTTTTAGCTTGTCAAAAATGACAGCTTTTGCTAAGATAATTATGGTATCTTGTCAAAAAACGCCATTTTTGATAAGATGCTTAGACGATGTTGTCAAAAATGACAGGTTTTGCTAAGGTGATAGCATGGGAGGGGAGAGCATGACGTATCCGTTGCTGAAAAAATTATATTATCAGGATGAAGCTTTGTGGAGGCAGGAATATGACAGGCGTTTTACTGCTCCTTTTACCGGGCACTTTGCTTTTGAGGTAAGGCAGTATAAGCACAGGGAGGCGTATACGCTGTTTTGCTGCTATACACAAGAGATGCTTTTATTATCCGAGCAGGTCTACAGTGTCAATTGTAAGCTGACACAGCTTTTGGCCAAGCTGCCGCAGGCAGCCTCGCAGCAATATATGCAGCAATGCATGATAGAGGAAATACAGGCCAGCAATGAGATAGAAAGCATTCATAGCTCCCGCAGGGAGATTTCGGACGCGCTTGATGCTGTAAAAAGTAGCGGAAGCAGTAAAGGCGTGCGCTTTTATAGTGTTGTAACGAAATATTTAAAGCTGTTGGAGCATGCGCAGATGAGCTTCAGGAGTAGTCAGGACGTGCGCAGCTTTTATGATGAATTCATTTATGACGAGGTGAAGCAGGATAATCCTGCTAATTTGCCGGATGGAAGGATTTTTCGTGCAGGTCAGGTAGAAGTGACTACAGGTACGCAAAGGGTGCTGCATATGGGCAGTTATCCGGAGGCAAGACTGGTGCAGGAGATGGATTTGGCGTTGGGGCTGCTAAATGCCGCTGCTTATCCCAGGCTTCCTCAAATAGCGATCTTCCACTATTTATTTGCCTATCTGCATCCGTTTTATGATGGCAATGGCAGAACGGTGCGCTTTATTACGGCGTATTATTTAGCGCAGGAGCTTTCGCCAATGGTGGCATTGAATATGTCGCTGGTGATAAAGCAGGAGCGCAGCCGTTACTACGATATGTTTACAGAAACTACAGCTGCCGCAAATTGCGGTGACTTGGGCTTTTTTATAACGGAGTTTTTGCGCTTTGTCAGCAACGCTGCGGAAAAGACTTATGATTATCTGCAAAAAAGATACGTTGAATATCAGGAGTATGTAGATCGTATCCGGGCACTGGGTTTAAAGGATAAGCTGCTGGAGGAGCTTTATGTAACACTTTTGCAGGCAGCATTATTTTCTGGTGTCGGCTTATCTATGGACGAGCTTGGCAGCCTGTTGAAAAAGTCACGCAACACGCTGGTATCGCGTATAGAAAAAATACCTGCGGAGCATCTGCTTGTGGATAAGGAAAGCAGGCAGCATAGGTTTAGCCTGAATTATAAAAGATTGTAGAAAAGCTTTGCTAGCGGTACGTTTTTGCCTCTCACTATACTAATAACAATTTTTGCCGTTTTACTCACCCCTGAAAAAGAAAAATTTAAAAATTTTTGCGCCAGGGGGTGAGTAAATTGCTTTTTTTTGTTATTAATATAGTGAGACTTCTTTTTCTTTCTCTCTCTTTTATTAAATTTTCTCTCTCTGTCTTTTTCTTCGCCCAGATCAAAACTACTAACGTAGTTAGTAGTAACCTTGTTCCTTAGAGTACTACCTAAAGGTTAGTAGTTATTACGGTAGCAGTAGTACGTAGGCTGTGGACGCAGATAAAAAAGCGCCCTGCCCACGTGGGGCAGAGCGCCGAAGCTTGAAAAATCAATTTTTATCCTTATAGGCTTGTGCAGTCCATGTTACAGTCCTCCAGAAGCTTTTTGGCATCAATGTATTGGGCGATGCCCGCAGCCACCTTCTTGGACTCCTTCATGGCCAGCACCACGGTAGCAGGCCCGTGCACCACGTCACCGCTGCTGAAGACACCGGCGCGGGTGGTCATGCCATAGGGACGGTCGCGCGTAATGACAAAGCCCTGCTTGTCCACCTGAATGCCGCGCGTAGTGGAAACAATGCGCGCAGCAGGCTTTTGCCCCACCGCGAGGATGACGCAGTCACAGGCAATAAGCTCCTGGCCACCCTCGGCAATAAACTCACCGCTCTCGGTCTTGGTGATGTTCTGCACCAAAAGGCCTGCCAGCTCGGTCTCGTCCGCAGGCGTCGTCTGGCGGCGGATATTGCTCAGCGCGCGCATCTGCTTCTTGTTAAAGTAGGCGATAGGCTGCTTGAGGAAGCGGAACTGCACGCCCTCGCTCACAGCGGCCTCGTATTCAGAGGGGAAGGCCGAAATTTCTGCCTCGCTCTTGTGGTAGACGATGGTGACGTTTTTGGCGCCGCGGCGGATGGCTGTGCGCGCAGCATCCATGGCCACGTTGCCCGCACCCACGACGATGACGTTGTCACCCGTATGCAGCAGCGTTTCGCTGGCATCCAGCTTGCCGCTGTCGGCCAGCACCACCATGCGCAAAAAGTAGGTGGCGGTCAAAATGCCCGCAAGCTCCTTGCCAGGGATATCCAGCGTGCGCGGCAGGGAGGTGCCTGTGCCCATAAAAATAGCGTCGTAGCCCTGGGCGAAAAGGTCGTCCACCGTAAAATCCACGCCGGCCAGCTGTTTGGTCTTAATCTCTACGCCGATGTGGCGCAGCTCGGTGATCTCACGGCGCACCACGTCCTTTTGCAGGCGGAACTCCGGAATGCCGAAAAGCAGCACGCCGCCGGGCTCGCTTTGCGCTTCAAAAATCGTCACGTCAAAATCCATCTTGGCCAGGTCGCCTGCCACCGTCAGGCCTGCAGGACCCGATCCGATGACGGCCACCCTGCCGCGCAGCTTGCTCGATGGCTGCGTGGGCATCAAATCATTGCGGTGGGCGAAGTCGGCGATAAACATTTCCAGGCTGCCGATTTCGATGCCGCATTTTTTGCGGGTGAGGATGCAGTGTGCCTCGCACTGGCGCTCGTGTGGACAGACACGGCCGCAGATGGCGGGCAGGTTGCTGCGCTCGGAAATGATCTCATAGGCCATGCCGATGTTGCCCTCGCCCAAGGCGCGGATAAAGCCAGGGATATTGTTTTCGATAGGACAGCCGCTGCGGCAGGACGGGCGGGCGCAGTTCAGACAACGTCGTGCCTCCTGGATGGCTTCTGCAGTAGTCATTGTTCTGCTCATGTTTCTACCTCGTTAAATATTACTTATCGTTTTTGCTGTCATAAATAAGAGCTTCCAATTCCTTAAGGCGGCCGTTGATTTCCTCCATGTGCCTTGCCAGCAGCTCCTCGTAATCTGCAACCGGGTCTGGCAGCTTGTCATGGTTCAGGTCAATCATGCTTTCGTCATCCGTGCTGGAGGCAATGCGCACGCCGTCGCGCGTAACCACACGGCCGGGAACGCCGACAACGACGGAATTGGGCGGAACCTCCTTGAGCACGACGCTGCCGCTGCCGATTTTGGAATTGTCGCCAACCTTAAAGGAGCCAAGCACCTTGGCACCGCTGGAAACAACCACGTTATTGCCGATGGTGGGATGGCGCTTGCCCTTTTCCTTGCCTGTGCCGCCCAGCGTTACGCCCTGGTAGAGGGTGACGTTGCTGCCCAGCTCGGCAGTTTCGCCAATAACCAGGCCCATGCCATGGTCAATAAACAGGCCGGGGCCCAGCTTGGCGCCCGGGTGGATATCAATACCGGTCAAAAAGCGCGAAAAGGTGTTGATAAGACGGGGGAAGACCACCCAGCCCTTCAGGTAAAAGTGGTGCGCTATACGGTGGAGCCAGATCGCATGCAGGCCCGGATAACAGAGTGCGGCCTCCAGTCTTGTTTTGGCGGCGGGGTCACGCAGCATGATGGAATCGATGTCTTTTTTTATCTGAGCAAACATGTCAAGACTCCTTTCTTTAATATTATATCAACATGTCAGGCATTTGTCTGCAAGCATATTACATATGGACGCGGCAAATGCTATCCCTATATTTTAGCATAGCACCGCGGTATGGTAAACAAAAATCTGCAATTATTACTAAAAATCTAGGAATTGAACAAAGCAGCAGCCTCACCGTGTAATTTTGGCGCTATTTATGTTCACTAGTTACACAAAAAGAGCTTTTTACAGGCTGATGACGTGGAAGAGGCAAAGAAACAAGACTTTATTTGACATTGCCTATTTCTATGCTATAATTAGGGGTATACTTAAATAAGTTAATAAATATCCATATAGAGTGGACAAGTACAATGGAGGCGTACGAAAATGGATAAGGAGCTCTTAAAGCAAAGGGTATGTGCTGCGATTGATGCGCATGCAGATAAAATTAAGGCAATTTGTGCCAGCATCAACGATGAACCCGAGCTTGGCTTTAAGGAAGTAAAGACTGCGGCTAAGGTGGCCGATTTTATGCGTGATCTGGGACTGGACCCTCAGACGGGCCTGGCCATTAACGGCGTCAAGGCCCGTGCCAAAAGCGGCAGGCCCGGTCCGACAGCGGCAGTTTTGGGCGAGCTGGACGCAGTTGGCTGCCCCACAAACCCCAAGGCCGACCCTGCAACTGGCGCGGCACATGCCTGCGGTCACAATATGCAGATTTCCACCATGCTGGGTGCTGCCTGCGGCATTATGAAGTCGGGCGTTCTGCCTGAGCTGGCAGGCGACGTGGTATTCTTCGCCGTCCCTGCTGAGGAATACATTGAGCTGGCATACCGCAAAAAGCTGGTGGAGGCCGGCAAGATCCACTTTTTGAGCGGTAAGGGCGAGCTGATTTACGAGGGTGCCTTTGACGATATTGACATGGCGATGCAGATGCATTCTGATAAAAATATGCCCAAGGCCACTGTTTCCATTGGCGAAACCAGCAACGGCTTCGTGGGCAAGACGGTGCAGTATGTCGGCAAAACCGCCCACGCTGCCGACGCCCCGCACGAGGGCATCAACGCCCTGAACGCTGCCTGCCTGGGCATTATGGGCATCAACGCCCTGCGCGAAACCTTCCGTGAGCAGGATGTGGTGCGTGTGCATCCCATTATCACCAAGGGCGGCGACTTTGTAAATTCCGTGCCGTCGGACGTGCGCCTGGAGCTGTATGTGCGCGCCAAGACCATGGATGCTATCGACAAGACCCACACCCGTGTGGACGCTGCCTTAAAGGCCGGCGGCGACGCAGTGGGCGCCCAGACGCTTATCGAAACGCTGCCTGGTATGTTCCCACTGTGCTGCAACAAGCGCATGAACGAGCTGTTCGCTGCCAACGCCAAGCTGGCCTGTCCTGAGGTGGAGATCAGGGATGCAGGTCACTTCAGCGCTTCTACCGACATGGGCGATGTGTCGCACCTGATGCCTGTCATCCATCCCTTCATCGGTGGCACTGACGGTTTGCTGCACGCACCGAACTTTCATATGGTGGACTTTAACGCCGCCGTGCTGCTGCCTGCCAAGGCCTTTGCCATGATGCTGGTGGACCTGCTTTATGATGATGCCAAAGAGGCGAAGGGAATCCTGGCGGACTTTAAGCCGATTTTGACCAAGGAAGAGTATATTGCTAAGTTGGAGAGCTATTTTAATAAATAAAATAGATAAAATTTAAAAAACATGGGAGGGGAATGTAATGAAGAATATTAAGTTACATGCCATTATTCTGGCGCTGATCATTGTTTCCGAACTGATTGGCACGCATACCCTGAAGTTTGGCATTGGCCGCATTGTGCTGCTGCCGATGCTGTACGCCTTGCTTTTGGGTATTTTGACAACACCGAAGTTTTTGAACCTGTCCGGTAAAAAGGAAATGCTGGATGCCAGCAGCCTGGTAGGCGTTACGCTGATGCTTTTGATGGCGCGCTATGGCACGCTGGTCGGCCCCACGCTGCCCAAGATCCTGGCTGCGTCCCCGGCACTCATTCTGCAGGAGTTCGGCAACCTGGGCACCGTGCTTTTGGGCGTTCCTGTCGCAGTTTATTTGGGACTCAAGCGCGAAACCATTGGCGCTGCCCATTCCATCGCGCGTGAGCCTAACGTTGCGCTGATTGGCGAAAAGTTTGGCCTTGACAGCAGCGAGGGCCGCGGCGTTATGGGCGTCTATATCGCAGGCACCGTATTCGGCACCATCTTCTTCGGCCTGATGGCCAGCGTGGCTGCCTCCGTGCTGCCTATCCATCCGTATGCACTGGCTATGGCCTCCGGCGTAGGCTCTGCCAGCATGATGACCGCCGCAGTGGGCTCTTTGGTTGCCATGTATCCTGATATGGCCGACCAGCTTGCAGCCTTTGGTGCTGCCAGCAACATGCTTTCCGGTCTGGACGGTCTGTATATGTCCGTATGGCTGGGCCTGCCGATGACCGAATGGCTGTACAAGAAATTCTACAGGCTGAAATATGGCGTGCTGCCTGAAGCACCAGCGAAGGGAGAGGAAGCATAATGAAAATTAAAGATACTATCATCATTTTGGCTATTGTCACCATTATGAGCTTGTTCTCCAATGTTTTGGGCACCAAGGCCGACATCATCCAATCCATTCCCGGACTTTTGATTTTGGCGGCCATCGCCTTTGTGGGCATGCTCATGTCCAAGTATATCCCCGGCGGGATTCCGGCTGCGGCCTGGGTTGTAACTCTTGGCTGCGTGCTGACCATCCCCGGCGTCCCCGGTGCTGACTTCATCAACAGCTATGTCAAGAACGTCGGCTTTGTGGCCCTGTGTACGCCTATTCTGGCCTATGCAGGCGTTTCCATCGGCAAGGATTTGGATGCCTTTGCCAAGACCGGCTGGCGCATCGTTATTTTGGCCATCGTGGTATTTATCGGTACCTATATTGCCAGCGCCATCATCGCCCAGCTTATTTTGAAGGCTTTGGGGCAGATATAATACGGTTAGCTTTTGGGCTGGTGTGCCTGTGCGCACCGGCCTTTTTGTATACATATAATTCTTATTGAAATAATTTGTAAGTTAGAGTAAAATAGGACTATAAATCATGAGGAGGTATCACCATGTCTGAAATCTTAGCGGAAGCAACCTTTCCGAGTGTCATCCATAACAACGAAGTATGCGAGGAAATTGTAAAGTGGGGCAATAAAAATGGTTTCCCTGTGCAGAAGGCTAAATTATATAATAAAATGGACGGTTATGTAGGCTTTTCGCCTGACAATTACTACATCAAGGCAACCCGTCTGCCGCCTGTTCCCGGTGGCTGGAAGGTGGTAGTAGAAAAGTACGAGGCCGAAACCCGCGTGATCCCGCTCAACGTTAAGCCTGGTACGAACGAGGTAAACCGCTTCATCCTGAAGATGATGGATGAATATGTAAAGGAAGGCCTCAAGCTGGAGCTGAGCGATGAGGTGTACGAATCCTACGGCACCTACCTGCGTGATTTGAAGGCCACAGGCCATACTGTTTTGCTCAACACCTTTGAAGACTTTATCGAAAATATGCGCTAAGCCATGACTGGGGGCAATGTTTTGGAAAGGCAGCTGGCGCGGGCGTTGGATACGCGCCTGGCTGTTTTTGCTGCCAAGGCACGCTCCGGCGCGCTGCTTGCCGACGAAATGTCGCTGAACGCCGCTGCCTATATGGCAAGCGAGCTTATCAGGCCCTGCTGCTGCCTTTTGTGCAACAAGGATAAGCTGCAGGCCCTGCTGGCGCAGACCGGGCTTTGCGCTGACGATGCACAGCTGCGGGCGAAGCTGGCAACGCTCATCTATGATGATTTGGCGCGCTGTAACGGGCTGGTATGAGTCAACGAAAAAATTCTAAAAAAAGATTAAAAAATGTGTTGACAAAACGATCAACATAGATTATACTAATATTCGTTGATGACGCGGAAATAGCTCAGTGGTAGAGCACCTCCTTGCCAAGGAGGGGGTCGCGAGTTCGAATCTCGTTTTCCGCTCCACTTAAAAATTTGCCCGACAGATTGAGTCTGTCGGGTTTTTTAGTATTGTCAAGAGCCGTGCATTGTGATATGATATTATGAGCGATTTGTGTCAGCACATTTTCGCTGTGGAAGGCTGGCAGATTAATCCGATTATTATTTTATCCATATAAATTCAAGGGAGGATTTTATTAATGAATGTTACTGTTGAAAGAGTAGAAAATGAGGCAACCTTAAAAATTACCGCTCCGGCTGCTGATGTAAACGCAGGCTATAAAAAGGCTGTACAAAAGATTGCTAACAGTGTAAATATTCCTGGCTTCCGCAAGGGCAAGGCTCCGCGTGCCATTATCGAAATGCATTATGGCAAGGACGCAGTAAAGCAGGAGGCCTTTGAAATCGTTGCTAACAAGGCTTATAGCGACGCCCTGGCAGAGGAAAAGCTCATCCCCGTTTCCGACCCCAAGGTAGAGGAATCCACCTTTGAAGAGGGCAAGGACCTGGAGCTGACCATTAAGGTAACCCTGAAGCCGGAACCGGAGCTGGGTGAATACAAGGGTCTGCACGTTGACAAAAAGGACGCAACCGTAACCGAAGAGGATGTTGACGCCCAGGTTAAGGAGCTGCAAAACCGCAATGCTAAAATGGTGGTTGCAGAAGACGGCGCTGTAATTGAAAAGGGCGATTTCGCTATTATTGACTTCGCAGGCACTGTTGACGGCGAACCGTTCAGCGGCGGCGAGGGCAAGGGCTATCCCCTGGAGGTAGGCTCCAACTCCTTCATCCCCGGCTTCGAGGATCAGCTGGTAGGCCTGTCTAAGGGTGATTCCACCGATGTAGAGGTTACCTTCCCTGAGGAATATTTCGTAAAAGAGCTGGCCGGCAAGGAGGCTGTGTTCAAGGTAAACATCCAGGATGTTAAGCGCAAGGAGCTGCCCGAGCTGACCGATGAATATGTTGCTGCCAACAGCGACTTCAAGACCGTTGAGGAGCTGCGCGCCAATTACAAGGAGCGTATGCAGAAGGCTGCTGATGCCAACGCTAAGGCTGAATATGAGCATGCTCTGATTGACCTTGCTGTTGCCAACGCTAAATTCTCCGTTCCCGAAATCATGATCGAGGACAAGATCAGCCAAATGGTTGAAGAAATGAAGATGAGCCTGGAAAGCCGCAAGATGAGCCTGGAAATGTACATGCAGTACACCGGTCTGGATATGGCCAAGATCCGCGAAAACCAACGCCCGGTTGCTGAAGAAAACGTTAAGACCGACCTGGTTCTGGACGCTATCGCCAAGGCTGAAAACATTCAGGTTGACATGGCTGACGTTGATGCCGAAATCGCTGCTATTTCCGCACAGCACGGCGCTGCTCCTGAAGAAGTTAAGAAGATTATCAAGGCTAACGGCACCATGGGCCTGCTTTTGGCCAACATCCTGCGCCGCAAAGCTGCTCATGTGGTTATTGACAGCGCCAACTAAGAATAAACGATTTTGCAGTAAAGGGGTGTGACAAAATGAACTATGTGCCTATCGTTGTTGAACAATCCAGCCGTGGAGAACGATCCTATGATATCTATTCACGTCTGTTAAAGGATAGAATTGTCTTCGTTACCGGGCCGATTGATGACAACATGGCTAATGTTGTCATTGCTCAGTTATTGTTTCTGGAGTCCGAGGATCCCGATAAAGACATCCATCTGTACATCAATAGCCCTGGCGGCAGCGTAAGCGCCGGCATGGCTATCTATGATACGATGCAGTATATTAAGCCTGATGTTTCCACCATCTGCATGGGCATGGCTGCCAGCATGGCCTCCGTGCTGCTTACGGCAGGCGCGCCAGGCAAGCGCTTTGCCCTGCCCTATTCGCGCGTCATGATTCACCAGCCCTTGGGCGGCGCCCAGGGCCAGGCAACGGAAATCGAAATCCATGCCCGTGAAATCCTGCGCATCCGCGAGGAGATGAACCAGGTGCTGGCCAAGCATACAGGTCAGCCGGTGGAAAAGATTGCTGCCGATACTGAGCGTGATCATTATCTGACAAGCAAGGAAGCAAAGGAATACGGCCTGATTGACGAGGTTGTTTCCCGTAGTAAATCTGCAAAGTAAGATACGCTATTAAGGAGAATTAAAATATGAATTTTGATGACAAGCATGATGATGCCCCCCGTTGTTCCTTCTGCGGCAAGCATGAGGGACAGGTCAAAAAGCTGATTAAGGCACGCGGTGGGGTTGTAATCTGCGATCAGTGTGTTGAGCTTTGCAGGGCGATGATTGAAGAAGAGCTGGCTGAGGAGGGCGTAAGCAATATTGCTGCCGACAGCAAGCTGCCTAAGCCTAAGGAGATCAAGAAAATCCTGGACGAATACGTCATCGGTCAGGAGGAAGCCAAAAAGACCCTGTCGGTGGCTGTTTACAACCATTACAAAAGGATTAACTATGAAGTTAAATATCCCGAAGCAAAAAAGGAGCTGGAGCTGCAAAAGTCCAACATCCTGATGCTGGGCCCCACCGGTAGCGGCAAAACGCTGCTGGCGCAGACCCTGGCTAAAATTTTGCAGGTGCCCTTCGCTATCGCCGATGCCACCACGTTGACGGAGGCCGGCTACGTGGGCGAGGATGTGGAAAATATCCTTTTGAAGCTTATCAGCAACGCCGATTATGATATTGAGGCTGCCCAGCGCGGCATTATCTATATTGACGAAATCGACAAGATTGCCCGCAAATCCGAAAACGTTTCGATTACCCGCGACGTTTCGGGTGAGGGTGTGCAGCAGGCCCTGCTGAAGATTTTGGAGGGTACTGTGGCCAGTGTGCCGCCTAAGGGAGGACGCAAGCATCCGCATCAGGAGTTTATCAACATCGATACCACCAACATCCTGTTTATCTGCGGTGGTGCCTTTGCCGGCCTGGAGCATATCATCAATGCCCGCATCGGCAAGAAGAATTTGGGCTTTGGTGCTGACATCCAACGCAAGGAGGAGCGCACTAGCAAGGAAGTCTTCACGAAGGTGCTGCCTGAGGATATCATGAAGTTTGGCATTATCCCGGAGTTTGCAGGCCGCTTACCTGTCGTAGTAACCTTAGAGCCCCTGGGAGAGGAAGCCCTGGTAAAGATTTTGACAGAGCCACGCAACGCGTTGATCAAGCAATATAAGCGTTTCCTGGAAATGGACGGGGTAGACCTGGAGTTTGAGCCCGGCGCACTCACCGCGATTGCCCAGGAGGCCTTAAAGCGCAATGCCGGGGCCCGCGGCCTGCGTTCCATTATCGAATCGATAATGCGTAACGTGATGTATGATGTTCCTTCCCGTGATGATGTAAAAAAATGCATTGTTACTGAAGCTACTGTACGCCAGCATTGTGAACCGCAAATGCTTACAGAATAACAATAATGTTCAAGGGGGAAGGGTCGCTGTGCCTTCTCCCTTGTTTTTCTCATAAAAGGAAGGCTGGTGCGCTAAAAATCTGGCATTAGCTTTAATTTTGTCAGCCGAAGGAGGGAAAATATGGCTAATAGTATAATAACAAGGCCCCTGCTGCCACTGCGGGGCGTACTGATTTTGCCGGGAATGATTGCTAACCTGGATATTGGCAGGGATAAGTCGATTGCTGCTGTGGAGGCGGCGTTGAATACAGATAAACAGATTATCCTGGTCGGACAAAGGGATGCGGAGCAGGAAAACGTTACTACTGCCGATTTGTTTGACTGGGGCGTGCTGGCAACGGTTAAGCAGGAGCTGCGGCTGCCTAACGGTGCCCTGCGCCTTTTGATAGAGGGCGTGACGCGTGTGCGCCTTGTGGATATAGCAGACATAAACCATGAGGGCAGTGAATTTTTTGTTGCCCAGGCAGAGCTGCTGCCGGAGGCGGACGAGGCTGATAATGAGGCTGAAGGCCTGCGCCGCCTCCTGCTGGAGGCCTTTGAAAGATGGGTGTCGGTCACGAAGAAGGTGAAGCCCGAGGCAGTGCAGTCCCTTAATTCAGAGACTAATGCTAGCCGTATGGCGGACATGCTCGTCGGCTACCTGCCGCTGGCACTGGCGGAGAAGGAGCAGCTGCTGGAGCTGGCCGACATCAAGCAGCGCCTGCATAAGCTGTACGAGATTTTGGTGCGCGAGGAGGAAATCGCCCGTGTGGCCAAAAGCATTTCGGAGCAGGTGCACCAGCAGGTAGAGCAAAACCAAAAGGAATACTATCTGCGTGAGCAGATTAAGGCTATCAGCAAGGAGCTGGGCGAAAACGAGGACGTGCAGGCGGAAATAAACGACTACAAGGAAAAAATGGCCAAGCTCAAGCTGCCGCGCGACGTTGCCGATAAAATCAGCAAGGAGCTGGGACGCCTGGGCAAGATGCCCCCGATGACACCGGAGGGAGCAGTTATCCGCAGCTATATTGACGCGCTGCTGTCGCTGCCCTGGGGCAAATTTACTAAGGACAATTTTAATCTGGACAAGGCGCAGAAGGTTTTGGACGGCGACCATTACGGCCTGAAGAAGGTCAAGGAGCGCATTCTGGAATATCTGGCAGTGCGCGCGCTTGCCAAAAACACGCGTGGCCCCATCCTCTGCCTGGTAGGACCGCCGGGCGTGGGCAAGACCAGCCTGGCGAGCAGCATCGCTAAGGCCGTCAACCGCAAGTTCACCCGCGTTTCGCTGGGCGGCATCCGTGACGAGGCCGAAATCCGCGGCCACCGCCGCACCTATATCGGCTCCATGCCCGGCAGGATTATCCACGGGATGCAGATCAGCGGCTGCATGAACCCTGTCTTTTTGCTGGACGAGATTGACAAGATGGCTGCTGATTTCCGCGGCGACCCAGCTTCGGCGCTGCTGGAGGTGCTCGACCCCGAGCAGAACAACAGCTTTAGCGACCACTTTATTGAATTTCCCTTTGATTTGTCGCACGTCTTCTGGATTGTGACGGCCAATACCGTAGACAGCATTCCGCCTGCGCTTTTGGACAGGATGGAAATTATCCAGCTGAGCAGCTATACGGATGAGGAAAAGGTGAAGATAGCGCAGCTGCACCTGCTGCCCAAGGAGCTGCAGCTCAACGGCCTGGCCAAATACAAAGTCAGCGTCAGCGAAAAGGCTATCCGCCGCGTCATTCACGACTATACCCGTGAGGCAGGCGTGCGCAGCCTGGAGCGCAAGCTGGCAGGCATCTGCCGCAAAATTGCCTTCAAAATCGTCAAGGGTAACGGCAAGGGCGCGCAGGTGACCGAAAAGAATCTGGAAAAATACCTGGGCAAGCCTATCTTCCTGGACGATGACATCAGCCTGGAGCCTGCAGTGGGCACAGTCAACGGTCTGGCCTGGACCAGCGTGGGCGGCGAGCTGCTGAAGGTGGAGGTGCTGACCTTTAAGGGCAAGGGCAACCTGACGCTTACCGGCCAGCTGGGCGATGTAATGAAGGAATCGGCGCAGGCAGGCTACACCTATATCCGCAGCAGGGCGGAGGCCCTGGGGATCGCCGCTGACTTTGGCGAAAATACGGATATTCACATCCATCTGCCCGAGGGCGCTGTGCCCAAGGATGGTCCGTCGGCCGGCGTGACGATGGTTACGGCCATGGTTTCGGCGCTCACAGGCAGGCGCGTCAAGGGCAGGCTGGCTATGACCGGTGAAATTTCGCTCTCTGGCAAGGTTTGGCCTGTAGGCGGCATTAAGGAAAAAATGCTGGCTGCCTACCGCTATGGCGTGAAGACGGTGCTGCTGCCCAAGCGCAATATGCAGGATTTGGACGAGCTGCCCGAAAACGTGCGTAAAGAGATGCAGTTTATTCCCGTAGAGCATTTGGATGATGTGCTGAAGCTGGCATTGGAGGCTAAAAATGGCTAAGGAACAATGGGATATTATCCGTGCAAAGTATATCGCCTCGGCCGTGCGTGCGGACCAGTATCCGCAGCCGGCGCTTATTGAGGCTGCCTTTATCGGCCGCAGCAACGTGGGCAAGTCGTCGCTCATCAATTCGCTGTGCCGTCGCAACGGTCTGGCGCGCGTCAGCTCCACCCCGGGCAAGACGCAGACGATTAATTTTTATGAGCTGCAGGCCAAGCGCGTCATAGACGGCGAGGACGAGCGTGCTGATTTTTATCTGGTGGATCTGCCTGGCTACGGCTTCGCTAAGACCAACCACAATAATAAGGACCAATGGTCAGGCTTTATCAGCAAATATTTATCAGGCAGCGAAAACCTTGGCGTGGTCTGCCAGCTGATTGATATCCGCCATAAGCCTATGGCCAGCGACATGGAATGCTTTGAATGGCTGCGTGACTGCGGCCTGCGGGTGCAGGTGGTGCTGACCAAGGCGGATAAGCTGTCCAAGAACGCCGCTATGGCGCAAAAGGCGCTGTTTAAGCGTGAAATGGGCCTGACTGATGACGAAATCATCACCTATTCCTCCACGCAGCACACCATGCGCAGCGAGCTGATCGCCCGCATTATGAACGCTTTGGCTGCCAACGGGACGGCGCAGGGGTAAGCAGATGCTGTTAAACCGCTTTTTACTTTTCGTTATGGCGCTGTGCCTGGGCAACCTTTTGCTGCGCCTTCATCTGCCCATCCCCTTTTTGCTGGGAGGACTTTTGACGGCGCTGGCCTGCAAGACCTTTGCCCGCAGGGCGCAGGTGAACTGGCCCAAGGCCTGGCGTGAATACGCGCTGATGGTGGCAGGCTACGGCATTGGCTCCACCTTCACTGCCGATACCTGGAACAGCTTTTTGTCCGAGGTCACAGGTGTTATGGAATCCACCGTGGTGATTTTGGTGAGCAGCATCGCCCTGGCCTTTGTCTTTGCCCGGCTTTCGCAGGAAAACCTCAAAAGCTGCATCATGGGCATGCTTCCCGGCGGCATGACGCTTTCGATGCTCATGAGCGAGGAGGATGAGGACATCAACCCCAACGTCGTTATGGTGATGCAGGTCATCCGTCTGCTGGGCGTGGTGATTTCGGTGCCGTTTTTGGTTATCTGGCTGTTGAATGCACAGGTTACCGGCAGCAGCATCGCCCTGCCCAACCATGGCGGCGTACACTGGCTGGTGTTCATCCCCCTGGCGATTTTGGGCAGCTTTGTTGCGAAAAAAATTCATATGCCTACCCCCAGGCTTTTGGGCCCCATCATGGCGACGTCTGCCTTTGCCGTATTTACGGGCGGCGTGCAGCCCGTGCCCGCCCTGCTGATGGCCCCGGCGCAGGTCAGCATCGGCCTGTTTATGGGTATGCAGCTGGATGCGGACCGCATCATCAAAACCAAAAAGATGGTGCCCTTCGTCATCATCGGTACGGCCATTCTGATTGCGATCAGCATCGGCATGGCCAACATCCTGTCGGCACGCTATGGCTTTTCGCTGATTACGGCGTTTTTGGCTATGGCCCCCGGTGGCATTGCCGAAATGTCGCTGGCCGGCATGAGCATGAAGGAAAATGTGTCGATTATCCTCACCTACCAGCTGGTGCGCGTGCTGTCGATAAATTTATTTGTACCGCCGTTGATGGCCTGGTGGTTTAAGAAAAAAGCTGCCTAAAATTTTTGCGAGCTACAGAAAAATTTCTGTAGCTCTTTTATTTTCAGGCAATGTAAAATCCATGTAAAACCGCATGCTGCAAGGCTTTACGCAGATTTTACATACTAGTGGGACATAAAAAGACCCTACTGGACAAAAATGTCACAAGGTGTTATACTTAAGGCATGTTAAGGGTATAACCCAAATTCAAGCAGAAGGGAAGTAAGACTGATGACGTTCGAAAAGTTTGTTGAAACTCTGTGCAGCTTTAAATGGTATATGGTTCACTAAGTAAGCGGAGGTGACGAAGATGTTAGAGAAATTTGTTAAAGCATTATACGAAATGAACTTTTACTTTATCCATTAACAGGTGACAGCAAAATGCAAATTGTGGTTTTCTGAAAACGCCCGTGGCAGTGCCGTGGGTGTTTTTATTTTGCCCGAGGCAGATTCAAGGCAAAAAAAGACCGCACCCTGTATTAAAGGTGCGCTCCCTTGCTTATAACGATGAATTTTTGAGAACCTCTTCCAGGTTGCACACCTGCTGCGAGTTGCGCGTCTTGGAATAGAATTTTAAGAAGTGCTGCGCGGCGACGGACAGGGGTCTGTCCTTGACCTTGACAACGGTTTTGTAAACGTCGGCCTTGATGTCTGCTATCGGACGGGTGATGAAATCAGGACCCAGGTCCTCGCCCGGTTCTACAGGCACGATAGAAACAGCGGCTTTGGCGCGCGTCCATTCCAACGTAGTGCTGCGGGTGGTGCTGGTGCAGGTTACACGCGGTACGATGGAGGCGGCGGCGCAGGACTTGAGGAAGATTTCCGAGCAGCCGCTGCTGAGGCTCAGGGGAATATCCTCCAGTTCCCGGAGGCTGACGTCCTTCTTGCTGTCATCCAAAAAGACAGAATCCTTGTGGAAGACGGCCGTCAGCTCCTCGTCACGGCGGAAGAGCACCTCGAAGTTATCCTGGTGCTCCACAGGCACGCTCAAAATTCCCAGCTCAGTGATGCCGTTCAAAAGCTGCTGCGTCTGCTCGTTGATGCTGGCCTCAAACAGCTCGCATTTGATATTAGGGTACAGCGTGCAAAAATCCTTGAGCGAGGATTTGATAAAGAGCGCGCTGCGGGAGTTGGCAATGCTGAAGCGCAGGGTGCCGATAACGCCGCCCATAATGCTTTCAATCTCGCTTTTGGCGAGGTCCTCGAGCGCGCACATGTATTTTGCCTTCTGGTAAAGCACGCGTCCTGCCTCTGTCAGCAGTATCTGTCTGCTGCCACGGGTAGTGATGATGAGCTTGGTGCCAAAATAGTTTTCCAGGGCACGCAGCTGCTTGCTGAGCGCGGGCTGAGCGATGTGTACGTAATCGGCCGCGCCGGTAAAGCTGCCGGCTTCAATGATGGCCAGAAAGTTTCTGTAATTGTCTAATTCCATACGTTGTAGACCTCCAACTACTACTACTATCCATATTCTACTATAAAAGGTACAATGTACTAAATACAGGTATAATATATTTAGTGTACCATATTGGTTACGATATTTCAATAATCAAGGATATTATAGACTACTGAATGCTAAAAAAGAAATAATCAAATGTCATATTTTTCATTCCAAGGCGATATTTTTCTTATTAAGCAATATCTGTTATACTGTACGTGCATAAAGGTAGAGGCTTTATGCGGACGCAAATTGAGAATATTGACTATTAAGGAATGAAAAAGGAGAGAAACATCATGGCTGAAGCAAAGAAAGCAGTCGAAAAGGAAGTTAGCTTGTATGAACATTTGTGTGAACAACGTAAGGAAGCAGCAAAGGTTTTCCCGCATTGCGGCGAGCATTGTTTTGACTTCATTAAAAGAATTCATGGTTGCAAATTGAGCGACGCATCTGTAAAGGCATTGAAAAGAGGCTAAGGGACATGAGCTTCGTAATTAACTACTTAAGAGAACTAGATAGAGAACGCTACATTAAATGCTTGAAGAATATTCTGCTGTAAGCTGATTAAGATATATTAATTTTGCCAGCGTGTGACGATGTTGTTATAGTACCTTCCTTGTGCATCGTCATACACTGGCTTTTTGTTTTTGAAAAATATGCGGTATAGTCATAACTTATATTCCAACAAGGTATTTTTATTAAAGCACTCATTGTAGTATAATAATCAATTGTGTGCTATAGAATTAAGTAACTAATTTATATTAAAAAGTATATAACTTTCATTCCAACTAGGTATTTTTATTATTTTGGAATATGTTGTATAATCTCTAACAGTGAAAGGCACTCTCCAAAAGGAACGGGAAAGGAGCTGATAGGTTTTGGACATTGCACTTATCATTAATGATGAAAAAGAAGAT
Organism: Ruminococcus intestinalis; assembly: GCA_963657675.1. Lineage (GTDB taxonomy): Bacteria > Bacillota > Negativicutes > Acidaminococcales > Acidaminococcaceae > Phascolarctobacterium_A. The sequence continues at coordinate 11,291 of CAVKMV010000003.1, read as the reverse complement.
TTTAAGATTCGGGAGTACCTGAAACAGGTAGATAAGAAGTTTTACTATCGCGCTATCGAAAACAGGAAGAAGGAAGGCAAGGTCTTCCCTCATCGTGGCGAGGATGGCAGGCTTTTTGTCAACACATTCCAATATGTAAACCTATTTAAGAAGAAATAAGTGGAGGGAAATTTTTATGACACCAGCAATTAAATGCTTGATCCTGCTCGCAGTAGTTGCACTGTTATTCGTAACTGAATTGATTCCGCTGGCTATGACCGCAGTCCTGGCTGCCGTAGCCTGCAGTGCGCTGGGCCTTGTTCCGGAAAATCAGATTTTCCTGGGCCTTGCAGATTCTACTGTAGTTCTTTTCGGCGGCATGTTCGTCGTTGGCGCTGCTATGTTCTATACCGGCCTTGCTCAAAAGGTTGGCGGCGCTGTTGTTAAGCTCTTTGGTACCAATGAAAACAGTCTGATGTTTGGTATTATGGTAATCGCGGCTGCTATGTCCGCCTTCCTGTCTAACACTGGTACCACTGCCTGCCTGATCCCCGTTGTTATGGGTATCTGCGCACAGGCTAAGCTGTCTGCGTCCCGTCAACTGATGCCTTTGGCCTTCGCAGCCGGCCTGGGCGGCACCTGCACCCTGATTGGTACCCCGCCTAACATCCTGGCAAACGTTGCTCTGAAGGCAGCAGGTATGCCGGAGCTGCAATTTGGCTTCTTCGAATATGCCTACATCGGTATTCCTATCACCATCGCAGGTATCATCTACATGATGTTTGTAGGCAAGTACATCCTGCCGGAAGCAAAGACTGATGAGTCTGTAGAGGTTGAGCAGGAAATTGATGCTACCAACACCACTCCCAGAAAGCAAATGATCTGCGCTGTTATCATGCTTGGCGTTATCGGTTCTATGGCAACCAGCATCGTTCCTCTGGAACTGGCTGCTGTTGTCGGAGCGGTACTGTGCGTACTGACAGGCTGCATCACTGAGAAACAAGCCTATAACTCCATCGACTGGATCACCATCTTCCTGTTCGCAGGCATGATTCCTGTAGCAACCGCTATGAACACCAGCGGCGCCGGCAAGCTCATTGCCGAGGTTACTGTAAACATGATGGGCGGCAACCCGTCTCCGTACCTGGTAACTGCAGTGCTCTTCGGCCTGGCAGTTATCCTCACCCAGTTCATGAGCAACACCGCTTCTAAGGCTCTGCTCTGCCCGGTAGGTATTGCCCTGTCCGCTCAGATGGGCGCATCCCCGAAGGCTGTACTGATGGCAATCCTGATTGCCTCCAGCTGTGCATTCGCTTCCCCGGTAGGTACTCCTCCGAACACCCTGGTGCTTGGCCCTGGCAAATACAAATTCATGGACTTTGTAAAATGCGGCGGCGGCTTGGTAGTAGTCAGCATGGTAGTAGCAATCATTGTTATTCCTATCGTATGGCCGTTCTTCCCGACTGCAGCATAATTAATTAGTAGAAAGCACACCATTTAGTTAGTCTAACCACCTTTCTGAAGCTGCCGGCATCGCCCCGCACAGCGCGGGGCGGACTGCCGAAGCAGTGAGTCTTGGGATAGAGAACAATTTATTATACACAGGTCTGAAGCTTAAAGACGCGTTAGGCTTCAGCAAATGCTAAAATTACAAATTCCTTCTTTCTTGTATATATTGGCTTAGGGGACATTGGCGATATATATAAGATATAATGTAGAAAACTACCCTTAGTCATGTTGGACAGAGCATGACAGAGGGTAGTTTTTATATTGCGTTTTGCTTGTGTAATAAGATATAATATAAGCAAGTGTATCTAGCTATAGCTAAATTTAACATATAGGAGAAGCAAAATGTTTATTGACAGAGCAAGAATTTATGTGGAGGCAGGCGATGGCGGCGACGGCATGAGCAGCTTCCGCCGTGAAAAATTTGTAGAAAAGGGTGGTCCCAACGGTGGCAATGGTGGCCGTGGCGGCGATGTCGTGTTGATTGCGGATAAAAATTTAAATACGCTGATTGACTTCCGCTATAAGAGAAAATATGTTGCCAAGCGTGGCGGCCAGGGCGGCACCAAAAACTGCACCGGCATGCGTGCGGACACTGTTTTCGTCAAGGTGCCCATGGGTACGCTGGTGCGTGACGATGTCACTGGCGCAGTAATGGCCGACCTAGTGGAGGATGGCCAAAAATACACCGCCGCTAAAGGTGGCCGTGGTGGCAAGGGCAACGCCTGCTACGTTACCAGCACCAATCGCGCTCCCACCTTTGCCGAAAAGGGCGAGCCCGGTGAAAACCGCTGGCTGAAGCTGGAGCTGAAGCTTTTGGCGGACGTGGGCCTTGTGGGCTACCCCAGCGTGGGCAAATCCAGCATCATCGCGCAGGTGAGCGCTGCCCGTCCCGAAATTGCGGCCTATCATTTCACAACCCTCTCCCCGGTTTTGGGCGTAGTGCGCCTGGACGAGGAGCGCAGCTTTGTGCTGGCTGACATCCCCGGCCTGATTGAGGGCGCGCACGTGGGCGTAGGCCTGGGACACGACTTTTTGCGCCACGTGGAGCGCACCAAGGTGCTGCTGCACATTGTGGACGTTGCCGGCGTTGACGGCCGCGATCCCATTGAGGATTTTGACAAAATCAATAACGAGCTGGCAGAATACAGCGAACGCCTGGCGCGCCGCAAGCAGCTGGTGGTCGCCAACAAGATGGATCTGCCCGAGGCGCAGGAAAACTTTGCACGCCTCAAGGAATATGTCGAGGCCAAGGGCTACGAAATCTGCCAGGCCAGTGCTGCTACAGGCGAGGGTCTGCGTGAGCTGATGTTCAAGGCCTATGAGCTTTTGCAGCAGTACGTACCAGAGGAGGACGAGGAAAATCTGGCCCGCTTCGACGAAATCGACCCGGACAGCTACGAAATCGTCGTCGGCAACGATACCGACTGGGAGGTGCGTGGCAAGAACATTGAGCGCCTGGTGGCTATGACCAACTTTGATAATGACGAAGCACTGTACCGCTTCCAGCTGATCTGGAAACGCCTGGGGATTGACGAGGCGTTGAAGGAGAGGGGCGTGCAGGAGGGAGAGAGCGTCCGTATTAGGGATATGGTTTTCGACTACAAAGATTAGACTGCGTATAATGCACCATCTACTTTGCGACGTCTCCTAGCAGTATTAGTTATACGGCGTCGTCGCCGTCGCTTCGTATCTGGCACATTCTCCGCAGTCTAGGAAAATAGACTGTGGATAACACACCATCTACTTTACGACGTCTCCTAGGAGTATTAGTTTAATTTTATAATTGCAGGTGAGGGGAAATGTTGAACAATGAATTTAACCGCGAGGCCTTAAAAAAGGCGCAGCGTATAGTTATTAAGGTGGGTACGAGCACGATTACCTACGCCAACGGTAAGCGTAATTTTGCGCAGATTGACCGTCTGGCGCGCGAAATCAGCGATTTGCAGAACCAGGGCAAGGAGATGATTCTTGTTACCAGTGGTGCTGTGGCGGTGGGTGTGGACCGCATGGGTCTGCCTGCCAAGCCCAAGACGATACCGGGCAAGCAGGCTGCTGCTGCCGTGGGTCAGGGCGTTTTGATGCACACCTACGAAAAGTTCTTTGCCGATTACGGCCAGGTTGTGGCGCAGGTGCTCATCACCAAGACGGAGGCGATTGACCGCCACCGTTATACCAACACGCGTAACACCTTTATGGAGCTTTTGCGCCAGCGTGTCATTCCCGTTGTCAATGAAAACGACGTTGTGGCCTTGGACGAATTAAAAATTGGCGATAACGATAATATGTCGGCACTGGTCGCAGGCATTGCCGATGCGGACCTGGTGATTATTTTGTCGGACGTTGACGGCCTGTATACCGCCAATCCGCAGACGCATCCCGATGCGGAGATTGTGCCGCAGGTGCTGGAAATCACCCCCGCGGTGGAGGCGAGCGCCGGCGGCGTGGGCTCTACCCGCGGCACAGGCGGCATGGCGACCAAAATCCAGGCGGCTAAGGCAGCAACCAGCAGCGGCATCAACCTGGTCATTGCCAGTGGCACCGAAAAGAACGCTATTGCGCGCATTTTGCAGGGCGAGGAAATCGGCACGCTTTTTGTGAGCCGCGAAAACCGTCTGCAGTTCCGCAAGCGCTGGCTGGCGTTTGGCGCGCAGCTTGCAGGCAGCATCGTGGTGGACGATGGCTGCGTGCGGGCTATCCATAAGGCAGGTGGCTGCAGCATTCTGCCGGCAGGCATCACAGCGGTGGAGGGCAGCTTTTTGCCAGGCAGCACGGTGCGTGTGCTGGATAAGGACGCGCATGAGCTGGCGCGCGGACTGGTGCATTATTCCTCGGACGAGCTGGAGCAGATTAAGGGCTGCAGGTCAAGTGATATAGCTGATATTTTGGGTCATAAAAATTACGATGAGGTTATCCATCGTGATGATTTGGTTATTTTGTAAGGCGGGGTGAAGCAGATGGAAACATATGATTTGGTGCTACAAAAGGCGCAGGCAGCAAAAAAGGCGGCAGCTAAGCTGGCTGTAACCTCTACGGCGGTGAAGAACGCGGCGCTTGTGGCTATGGCACAGGCATTGACGGAGCACGAGGAAGAAATTTTGGCGGCGAATGCGCGCGATATGCAGGCGGCTGAGGCCAAGGGCATGAAAAGCTCGATGCTGGACCGCTTAAAGCTGACGGCGGAGCGCATTGGCGGCATGGCTGACGGCCTGCGCCAGGTGGCCGGCCTGCCTGACCCCGTGGGCAACGTGGTGGACGGCAAAACCCTGCCTAACGGCCTGCATATTACTAAGGTCCGCGTCCCCCTCGGCGTCATCGGTATTATTTACGAGGCGCGTCCCAACGTTACGGCGGACGCCGCAGGCCTGTGCCTCAAATCGGGCAATGCCGTGATTTTGAAGGGCGGCAGTGAGGCTATGGAATCCAACAAGACCGTGGCGGCGGTTTTGGCGCAGGCCGCCGAAGCAAACGGCATCCCGGCGGGAGCTATCCAGTTTGTGGACACCAGCGACAGGCAGGCGGTGCAGGATTTAATCCACATGAACGGGCTGGTGGACGTGGTCATTCCCCGCGGCGGGGCAGGCCTTATCCAGGCCGTGGTGCGTAATGCCAGCGTTCCTGTTATCGAAACGGGTGCGGGCGTATGCCACACCTACGTGGATAAGGACGCGGACGTGGATATGGCGATGAAGATCGCCTTTAACGCCAAGGTGCAGCGCCCGTCTGTGTGCAATGCGATGGAAACGCTTTTGGTGCATAAGGATATTGCGGATAAGTTTTTGCCTGCGATGCTCATGATGTACAATGCTTCGGGCGTGGAGGTACGCGGTGACAGCGCTGTGCAGGAATATAGCGGCCAGGTGCGCCCTGCTACGGACGAGGACTGGGCGACGGAATATGGCGACCTGCGCCTTTCCGTCAAGGTTGTGGCCAGCATAGAAGAGGCTATGGAGCACATTGCCAAGTTCGGCACGGGTCACAGCGAATGTATTGTGACCAACAACTACCAGGCAGCGCAGCTCTTTCAATATACTGTGGATGCGGCGGCTGTCTATGTTAACGCTTCCACCCGCTTCACTGACGGCAACGAATTTGGCTTTGGTGCGGAAATCGGCATCAGCACGCAAAAGCTGCATGCGCGTGGACCCATGGCCCTGCCGGAGCTGACGAGTACCAAGTATCTGATCTGTGGCAATGGCCAGGTACGTGGTTGAGTAATTCATAGCAAAATAAAGGTAATTAAACTTTGAGAGTTACACTTAAGTGTGTAACTCTTTTTCTTTTACACTTAAAAAGAGGAAATTTTACACTGGAAGGCTTGACATTTGCCAGCTAAGGGCGTATAATCCTACGTAACCTATTAAACATACCAAGTTAGTATAGATTGCTTAGGAGGGGAAGAAAATGATTAACTTGAATGGTTCCTGGGTGGCAATGCCTACACCCTTTACAGCAAAGAATGAAATTGATTTTGATGGCTTTAAGGTGCTCATCGACAGGCAGATAAAATATGGTACGTCACAGCTATTTGTTTTGGGCTCTGCCGGCGAGGTGACGCTGCTGTCGCTGGAGGAAAAAAAGCAGATCGTCAAAGAGGTCATCAAAATGACTAAGGGCAGAATCCCGGTGTTCTTTTCGGCAGCAGCACTCACAACGGAGCAGAGCATTGAATTTGCCCGATATGTGGAGGAAAGCGGCGCTGACGGCGTGGTCTTCACTGTTCCGCCCTATGTTTTGGTGCCGCAGCATTCGGCCTACCATCATCTGGATGCATGTATGAGCGCGGTTTCCATTCCCTGTGGTATTTATAACAACCCCTCGCGCCTGGGCGTGCAGGTTGCGCCGCAAACGATTAAGCTGCTTTCGGATAAGCACGCCAACTTCGTAGTGGACAAGGAGGCGACAGGCGATGTGTCGCAGTTGGTGCAGGTGCAGCGCCTGTGCGGCGGCAAGGTGAAGATTATGTGCTGCGACGCTCCCGGCTACTCCATCGTCATTCCCACGCTGGCGGTCGGCGGCAGCGGCACGGCCAACATCGGCGGCAACATCATTCCCGCCGAGGCTGCCAAATATTCACGTCCCTGGGAAAGCATGGAGATTGTGCGTGCATGCCGCGAGGAATACTTTAAGTGGTTCCCGCTTCTGATGGAGCTGTACACCTATTCTAACCCCATCGTGATTAAGGCCGCGCTCAAGCTTTTGGGTCTGCCCGGCGGTCATCTGCGCAAGCCTTATGAGGATTATGAAGGCGTGGACCTGAAGCGTCTGGAGCAGCTGCTGGAGAAGATGGGAGTTTTGGAAAAATATAGTGTCTGAACACCCAGGGGGCCATTTGCATGATTATAGATTTACAAAACGTTAATAAAAGCTTCAGGCTGAAGGGCAAAACCGTCGAGGCCTGCAGAAATATAAATTTAACGGTGGACGAGGGCGATATTTTCGGTATCGTCGGCTACAGCGGCGCCGGCAAATCTACGCTGGTGCGCCTGATTAACGCGCTGGAGCTGCCCACAAGTGGCAGGGTGGTGGTGCGTGATAAGGTGATTAATGAACTGGGCGGCGCTGCCTTGCGCAGGGCGCGCAAGGATATTTCGATGATCTTCCAAAGCTTCAACCTGCTCAATTCCAAGACCGTGTATGATAACGTCGCTATTCCGCTTTTACTCAACAATACGCCTAAGGAGGAAATCCACCAAAAGGTGCTGGAGATGCTGGACTTTGTGGAGCTGGGCGATAAGCTGGATGTTTATCCGCAAAACCTTTCCGGCGGACAAAAGCAGCGTGTGGGTATTGCCCGCGCTTTGGCCACCAACCCCAGCATTTTGCTCTGCGACGAGCCGACGAGCGCGCTGGACCCCAAGACCACGGATTCCATTCTGCACCTGCTGCGCCGCGTCAACCAAGAGCTGAACGTTACGATTGTGCTGATTACGCATCAGATTAATATCATCAGCAAAATCTGTAACAAGGTCGCTGTGATGGCTAATGGAGAAATTGTGGAGCAGGGGGCTGTCAAGGATATCTTTGCCCATCCTAAGGAGCAGCTGACCAAGGATTTTATCAACCTGGTGGTGGATGACTTTATCCCCGAAACCATCTTCAGCAGGGCGCTGGCGGAGGAGGGACCGGCGAAAATCTTCAAGCTGCGCATCCTCGACGGCAACGTCTGCGATACGCTGGTGCCCGGTCTGCGTGCTGCCTTTGGGCTGGAAATCAAAACCCTGTCGATGTCGGTTATGGAGATGCAGGGGTCGATTCTGACCAGCGTGGGCATTTTGGCCAAGGGTGAGACCGCGGAGCTAGCGCGTCTGGAAGCGCACCTGCGGCAAAATTATGAGGTGAAGGAGGTAACTGCCTGATGATACAGCAATATTTGCACGTGCCTGCCTCTACCTTGCTTTTGGCAGCCAACCAGACAATTTACATGGTGGCGGTGTCGCTCTTCGCCGGTGCGTTTTTGGGCATGTTCATCGCTCTGGTGCTGGTGCTGACGCGTGAGCGCGGGCCGCTGGCCAACAGGTGGGTGTTCGCTATTTTGAGCGCCGTCGTCAACATCGTGCGCAGCATTCCCTTCATTATATTTATCGTGGCGGTAATGCCGCTGACGAAGGCGCTGGTGGGCACGAGGATTGGCACCACGGCGGCCATCATCCCCCTGGTTCTGCACGTCGCCCCCTACCTGGCGCGCTTGTTTGAAAACTCGCTTTTGGAGGTGCAGGGTGGCATCATCGAAGCAGCGCAGTCCATGGGAGCGACGACCTGGCAGATTATCCGCTACTTCTTTTTGCCCGAGGCCATGCCGTCGCTGATTTTGGCGATTACGACTGGTACCATCGGCCTGCTGGGCTCTACGGCGATGGCCGGCGCTATCGGCGCAGGCGGCGTGGGCAACCTGGCGCTGACCTATGGCTATGAGCGCCTGAATATGCCGCTGATGGCGGTGACGGTGATTATTTTGATTATTTTGGTGCAGTTAATCCAAAGTCTTGGTAATTATCTGGCACAAAGCTTTAGACATGTGTAAAGGAAGTGTAGAAAATGTTTAAGCATAAATTGACAGCAGTAGCAGTTTTGGGTGCGTTCCTGGCGCTTTTTGCCCTGGGCTGCGGCAGTGACAGCAAGGCAGATAACGCTAACGTCAAATTGAGCGAGGGAGCTAAGCAGCATAAGGTGATTAAATACCGCCGCCTGCCGACCGCCACCAGCGATATGTTTGAGGCAGGCGTCGTCCCTATTTTGAAAAAGCAGGGCTACGAGCTGCAGCCGGTAGAAATTACCGATTCCGTACAGCGTGAGCTGGCCCTGAGCGAGGACGAAATTGATATGCATATCGATTCGCACTCCGCCTATGTCAAGACCATCAACAGGGACCAGAAGACCGATTTGTATCCCGCACTGCAGATACCGACCGTTCCTGCGGGCATTTACGCCGGCGCTAAGAGCGACCTGAAGCAGATTGCTGACGGCGACAAGATTGCCTTTCCCAACGATGCCTCCAACGAAGCACGCTCGCTGCAGCTGCTCAAGGAGGTGGGCCTGATTAAGATGAAGGCGGATGTTGACCCTACTAAATACAAGCTGGAGGATATTGCTGAAAATCCGCATAACCTCAACTTTGTGCTGATGAAGGGACCCAACATCGCAGGTGTGCGCTCTGATGTGGCCTTCATCATCCTGCGCGGCAGCGATGCCTATAACGCCAAGATTGATTTTAACAGCGCCCTGGCAGGTGAGCGTCAGGAGGACATCCTCGCTCCCAACATGATGTGCTTTGTGGTCAACGGCAAGCATAAGGACGAGCCGTGGGTGAAGGATGTTATCGCTGCCTATAAATCGCCTGAGTTTAAGGAATTTATGAAGACGCAGAGCAAGTTCTGGATTCTGCCGGATTATCTGCGTGATAAATAAGAAAAGAGCCTGATAACATGTTAAACGATGATTTGCGCCACGCCCTGACTGCGGCGGTGGCCGAGGCCGAGCCCGCTGCCTACGCTGCCTATGCTGCCCTCCACCAGCAGCCGGAGCTGGCGCTGGAGGAATATAAGACGAATAAGCTCATCCGTAAGAGGGTGCGTGAAATGGGCGGCTTTGACGAGCCGCTGACCGTGGGGCCTACAGGCCTTTTGTACAAACTGCAGGGAGCATTGCCCGGGAAAACACTGCTTTTGCGGGCAGATATGGACGCTCTCCCTATTCAGGAGGATGCGGAGCACGAGCTGCGCAGCCAGGTGGACGGCGTGATGCACGCCTGCGGCCACGATTCGCACACGGCGATTTTGCTGGGGACGATGCAGGTGCTAAAGATCCTTCGCCGGCAGCTGGCAGGGACGGTGTACTTTTTCTTTCAGCCGGCGGAGGAGGGCCTTGGCGGTGCCAAGCTGCTTTTGGAAACGCCGGGTGCGCCGCTGGACGCTATAGCTGCTGTGTGCGCCTGCCATATGATGCCCGATCTATATGCTGGTGAAATCGGTCTGCAGAGCGGTGCGATTTTGGCGAGTGCCGACCATTTTGATATCACCGTCAGCGGCAGGGGCGGCCACGGCGCGCATCCCTATACCACTGTTGACCCGGTGACGATTGCCACGGGACTGGTGCAGCAGCTGCAAAATTTGCTGGCACGCGAGGTGTGTGCGCTGGATGCAGCGGTGCTTTCTGTATGCAGCATTCATTCGGAGGGCGATGCCTACAACGTTATTCCTGACAGGGTGCATCTGAAGGGGACGCTGCGCACCATGAGCGCTGCTGTGCGTACCCATTTGCAGCAGCGTTTGCGCGAGGTGTGCCTGGGCTTTTGCAGGGCGCAGCGTGCCACCTGCGAGGTGGTGCTGCACGCAGGGCCGCCGTCATTGCATAACGATGCGGAGTGGGTGGAGCGCGCGCAGCGCGCGCTTAGCCCGCTTTTGGGCGCAGGCGCGGTGCGACAGCTGCGCATTGCCACCATGGGTGCCGAGGATTTTGCCTATATCAAGGAGCGCTACCCCGGCATCTTCATCCGCGTGGGCTGTCGCACGCAGGGCAAAGCCTTTACGCCCATCCATAGCGGCCGCTTTAGTGTGGACCGCAGGGCGCTGAAGGCCGGGATGCTGACCATGGGCGGCCTGGCACTGGACTTTTGCAGCGCGGAGGTAAGTGGCGATGGCAGGTAAGCTTTACGAGGTCACAGTGGCGCAGGGCGAGGACATCAAAAGTGTGCTTACGGCCTTTATCCTGGCCCATGGCTGGAGGGACGTTTATGTGACGGGGGCCATTGGCAGCGTCATCGACATGGTGTTCACCACTCCCGTCCAAAACACTTTGCCGCTGCGCTGCGGCAGGGTGCCTGTGAGCGCTGCCGGCGAAATAGTGCAGTTTTGCGGCGAGGTTATGCCCATAGAAAAAATGCCGCCCGAGCTGGAGGACATCTATCCCGATAAGAACAGTCCGCTTTTTTTACACATACATGCTGCCTGCGCCATTGCCGGCGGTCATGTGATTGGCGGAGGCCTGAGCGCAGGCAGGGCCTTTCGGGCGCTGCGGATATTTATGTTACCCTTAGATAAATAAAATATAGAACAAAAAAGCTGTTGTAGTAAGAAGCTTCTTGCTGCAGCAGCTTTTTTTGTGCGTGTAATTTAGTGATAGCTGACTTGTATAAGAAAAATACAGCTTTAATGTAATAAGCTTTACAGTTTAATAATAAAATATGAGCGCTGAAAAATTTTACGCAAAATTTTACACAATATAGATTTTAAGTATGGCGAATGATTTTCAAGGATAGAGTGCTGCGGTTTCAATTCCATTTGATTACAAAACTTACTAATTAACAA
>CAVKMV010000002.1:43157-71321 GCA_963657675.1 Ruminococcus intestinalis | reverse complement strand
TAAGCAGGTTTTAAGGTATTAAATTATCGAAGACCCCAAAACTTGACAAAGAACCAAAAAACAATGCTTACTAGAACGATAAGTAAGCATATAAGTTATTACTTTCAAGTAATACTAGGGTTGATTAACAAAGTGAGCTTAGGGGTAAGTGAGCTTTTAATCCTTGCGGCAAGCGAAACACGGCAAGCTCGGCGGCAAGGCTTAAAAAATAAATTTTTTGAGGTGTATGAGTATGTTTAAGAGTAAGAAGGCGCTGGTTATGTCAGTGCTCTGCGCTGTAGCCAGCGTAGGCTTTGTCATGGGCGCGAGTGCAGAGGATGCTTTGCATGGCGAGTTGGACGAGATTATTGTTGAGGGCAGCAGGGACACCCTGCCCGGTGGTATGGTAAGCAAGAGCGGTTCGGTTGGTATTTTGGGCAACAAGGACGTCATGGATGTACCCTTCCAGCAGACCAACATCGCTGAAGGTGCTATTGAGCGCTTTGGTGCTGATCCCAGCCAGGCTTCCACCGCCATCCTGGTCAACGTTCCTTCCATCAGGACCAGCAGCAGCACAATTTACAACGATTTTTCCATCCGCGGTCAGGCTGCCAACTCCTACCAGTTCCGCGTTAACGGCGTACCTGGTATGTTTTCGCAGAACAACCTGCCCATGAACTTCTTTGAGGGCGTGGAGGTTATCTCCGGCGCTTCTGTGGGCGTATATGGCACTGCTGCCAAGGAATCTGCAGGTGGCAGCATCAACCTGCGCACCAAACGTGCAGGTGCCGAGGATTTGACCCGTTATACCGTAACCTTTGCCGGTGCCAGCTCCTGGGGCAACTACCTGGATGTTTCCCGCCGCTTTGGCGATAAAAAGCAATTCGGTCTGCGCATTAACGCTTCGCACGTAGATGGTGAAACCTCTATTGATGACGAAAACGTTAAGCAAAAGACCTTCTCCATCAACTTTGACGCACATGGCAAGATGTCCGATACCAATTTGTTTGTAGGCTATCGCGACAGTAAGGTATATGATTCGCTGCGTTACTTTGATTTTTCCAATAAAGCTATTACCAAGCTGCCCAGCGCGCCCAAGGCATCCAACAACTATTCCTTTAAGGGCTCCAACCTGGGCATGGAAACCACGCTGTTCACCTTGAACCATGTACAGAAGCTGAGTGATGATACTCAGATCTTCTTAAATGGCGGTTATGCCTATAACAATGGTTATGACTATCTGGTAACCAGTTCCAGCCGTTTCAACGTAATTAATAACGCAGGTGATTATACCAGTAATATCCAAAACGAGCCCTACTGCGTGAAGAATGGCTACTTCCAGCTGGGTGTTAAACAAAAATGGACCGCAGGCGAGGTTAAGAACGAATTCGCCCTGTCCTGGGATAAGAACTGGTACAGAGGCCAGTGGGGTTCTACTGCTGAGCCCCGTGGCACCGTTACCGGCAATCTGTATAAGGGTCACAGCGTTTATGATTTCATCAGCACTAACAAGGGCAAGGCTCTGCCTGGCAGCACCCAGCAATATTATGGCTGGACTGCTGTCAACACCTCGGAAATTGGCAAGACAGCCGTAACCTTGGGCCTGCACAGACACACTGCCAGCGACACCAGCTCCAGCGGCAAGAATACACAGTCTAGCGCCACCTCGCCGTTGTATAGCGTTGTTTATCGTCCTGATAACAACTTTGCCCTGTTTGCCAGCCATACCGAAAGCTTCCAACAGGGATCTGCAGTAGGTAGTGACTATGCTAATGTAGGCAGCATTCTGGATCCTGCTAAGACCAAGTCCAACGAGGTTGGTGTAAAATATACCAATGGTGATGCCTATGCTTCCCTGTCCTACTTTGACATGAAGATGGCTAACGCCATGGATAAAAACACTTCTGCAGGCTTGGTAAAAACCTTGGATGGTGAAAACACCTTCCGCGGCATCGAGCTTGGCTTTGGCGGCAAGCTGGCTGACAAATGGACTGCCCAGGGCGGCCTGATGTATTTAGACAGCGAATATAGCACTATCGCCAGCGACTATCTGCGTGGCAAGCAGGTTAAGGGTGTTGCTAAATTCAGCGGCGTAGCTAACCTGGCATATGCACCGCAGGAGGATTTGTCCCTGTGGGGCCGCATGATTTATACCAGCTCTGCGCCCTTGTACACAAGTGGCAATAATGAACTCACCGTTCCGAGCTTCACCACCTTTGATTTTGGTGCTACCTATAAGACCAAAATCAGCAATACTCCTGTAACCTTCAGCGCAACCCTGTTCAATGCGTTCAACAAGGATTATTGGATGGCACGTCCGACCTACAACTATGGCATCTTGGGCAACCCCAGAACCCTGTTCCTGTCTGCTCAATTTGACCTGTAAGAAGCAATAGTAGTTAAGCTTGTGGCTGCTGCTTTTATAGCAGCAGCCATTTTTTCATATGGAGAAGAAAATGCTAAAAAAATTAACTTTGATTGTTCTAGCCCTGCTGTTGGCGGCAGCAGCCCTGCTTGCAGGCTGCGCCGGCACTGCTACAAAGGCGAATAATGACGGTGGTGGCTTTACTGTTACAGACAGCACCGGCCGCGAAATCAAATTGGCAGCGCCCGTAACCAGGGCAGTTATTGCCAATGCCTATAATGCCGAATTGATTAACGCCATTGGTGCCATGGACCAGGTCGTGGGCGTAGATTACTACATTTATCAGGACCAGGAGGGCTTTAAGCACCGCTTTACCAAGGAAATGATGGTGGGGCAGAGCAAGGGCGGCGATATGAATTACGAAAAAATTATTGAGCTGAAGCCGCAGGCCCTAATCCTCACCAGCAATTACAACTGGCAGGATGCCGAAAAAAAGCTTGCTCCCTTTGGCATCGCGGTAATCAATGTCGATTCCTACTATACTGATAAATTTGCCGATAACGTCAAGCTGTTGGGCAAAATCTTTGGCAAGGAGCAGAACGCGCAGGAATTTGCTGATTATTTTGGCTCAAAGCTGGCTTACATTGATAAACAGCTCAAGAACGTACCCAAAAGAAGCGTTTATTTTGAATACCGCACAGCAGGTAGAACAACTATCCCTGGTGACTATTTTTACGAAATGGTAAATTTGGCGCACGGTGATAATATTTTCAGCAGCGCCAAGGGCTCTACTGTGGACATCGAGGCTGTGGTGGAAAAGAACCCGCAATACATCGTCAAGGTGTCGGATGCTAACGTTTATTCCTCCTACGTGCCGCCCAAGCAGGCCGAGCACGAGGCTATTTACCAAAACATCTGCAGCCGTCCCGGCTGGGACCAGGTGAGCGCTGTCAGGGACAAGCACATTCTGCTGCTGTCGCATTACGTGCATGGAGGTGCCTCCAAGCTTGTCGGCACCATGTATATTGCAAAATTCCTCTATCCGGAGTATTTGCCTGACCTGCATCCGGAAAACGTCTTTAAGGATTGGCTGACGAAATATCAGCATCTTGATTATATCAGCGGTCACACCTATCCTGCGTATAAATTGGACGAATAATGATGGAGAGCTTAGCTAGCAGCTATAAGGCTGCCGAACGGAAAAAATTACTGCTTATTCTTGCTGCTCTTTTGCTCACGCTGGCAGGAGCTTACGTTTTTACTACTTTGGGGATGAAAAGCGTCAGCAGCCTGCAGCTGTGGCTGGCGCTGCAGGGGCTGGCAGCCGGCACATTGGACAGTGGTGCTGACGCGGCCGTCAACAAGGTGATCGTGCTGCTGCGTCTGCCACGCATTATTTTGGCGATTTTGGCAGGTGTTGGCCTGTCGCTGGCTGGGGCAGTGATGCAGTCGCTGACACGCAACTATCTTGTCAGTCCCTTCACCCTTGGTATATCATCGGCAGCAGCCTTTGGTGCCTCCGTGGGTATTGTTTTTGGTACAGGCGTTTTTTTGCAGAGCGAGGCAGGCATGATTACCTGCGCCTTTGTCAGTGCCTGTGCTTGCGGCTGCATTGTTTACAGCATCGCCCGCTACATTGGCATGAGTCCAAGCTCGCTGGTGCTCGTGGGCATCGCGCTCAATTATCTCTTTAGCGCGATGACGGCGGCGATAGAGTTTTTTGCCAAGGAGCACAAGCTGGAGGCAGTAGTGCAATGGACCTTTGGCTCGTTTAACAGGGCCACCTGGGAGAGCATAGGTATTACTGCGGTCATTACGCTCATTGGCTTGGTGATTATGATGCTTTACTGCCTCAAGCTGAACGTGATGGCTACCAATAGCGATGAAATGGCGCAGAGCCTGGGCGTAAATACGGGTAGGGTGCGTGTTATCTGTGGTATGTTGGCCATCCTGCTCACCGCCACCATTATCAGCTTCACCGGCGTCATCGGCTTTGTGGGACTCATTGCTCCGCACATCGCCAGGCTGGTGATAGGCGATAATCATCTGTATTACCTGCCCTTTGCTTCCGTGCTGGGAGCTCTGCTTTTGCTGTGTGCGGATACAATCGGCAAATTTATTTTGTACCCGGTGAATATTCCCGTGGGTATTGTGATTTCATTTTTGGGCGTTCCTCTCTTTATCCA
Source organism: Ruminococcus intestinalis (assembly GCA_963657675.1). Lineage (GTDB taxonomy): Bacteria > Bacillota > Negativicutes > Acidaminococcales > Acidaminococcaceae > Phascolarctobacterium_A. The sequence goes on along the minus strand of CAVKMV010000002.1, from coordinate 66,791 downwards.
TTTGATACTGCTCAAAAAGCGCTCTTTGGCCTAGGTGGTGACTGCTATGGATTTACAGGTAAAAAATTTAGGCTTTGCTTATAAAAATGACAGGCAGGTGCTGCAGGACGTTTCCTTTAGCGTGTCCCAGGGAGAGGTTTTGGGCGTATTAGGCACCAACGGCACGGGTAAGACGACGCTTTTGAAGTGCGTCGACAGCATTCTGCGGCCGCAGGCAGGCTCCATTTGCTTTGGCGACAGGGATATTTTGCGCCTGCAGCAGACAGAGATAGCTAAAATCATTGCCTATGTGCCGCAATACATCAACAATGCCTCGCCGGTCACGGTTATGGACTTTGTGCTGCAGGGCAGGCTGCCCTATGCCGGCTTTAGCTTCAGCGCGCAGGATAAGCAGCTGGTGCTGCAGCTTTTGCAGCAGCTGGAGCTGGAGACTTATGCCTTCAGGCCGTTGAACGAGATGAGCGGTGGTGAACGACAGCGGGTGCTGGTCGCACGTGCTATGGCACAGCAGCCGCAGATTATTATTTTGGACGAGCCCACCAGCAGCCTGGATTTGTACAACCAGCTTTTCATTTTGAAGCTTATCCGTCAGATGGCGCAGGAAAAGCAGCTGGCAGTGCTGATGACCATCCATGACCTGAATTTGGCGGCCATGTTCTGCGATAAGCTGATGTTTTTGGCTGCAGGCAGGGTGTTTGCCTATGGCGCGGCTAATGCTGTTTTGACGGAGAGTAATGTGCAGGCCGTTTATAACGTCAAAACCCGCATCACTGATGCAGACGGCTGCAGGCATGTGCGTTTGTTGAGGGACTGAGGCGCGCAGGCGGAGCTAGCAAAAGATATCCGGGTAATCTGTCAGCTTGTTGCTTGCCTGGGCAGCGATTATATGATATAATCTTGAGCGAAAAAGCAATGCTTACTAAAACGATAAGTAAGCATACAAGTTGTTGAGGGCAGCAGGGACACCCTGCCCGGTGGTATGGTCAAGACTAAGGGCTCTGTCGGCATTATGGGCGACAGGGATGTTATGAAAACTCCCTTTAGCGTTACCAACGTTTCCGAAAAGACCCTGGATCTCTTCCTCGGACCCAACGAGCCGCTGGATAAGGCCTTGGTGGGCGTGCCTGCTGTAAGGGCATCCGGCAGCGTTCTGCACGGTGACTTTTCCTTCCGCGGCTTCCGCACTAACGGTACTTCTATGTATGTAAACGGCGTGCATGGCGTCATGACGCAGTTCAACCTGCCGATGTACGCTATGGAGGGCATTGACCTTGTGTCCGGTCCTAACTCCATGCTGGGTGCCAGCGGTGTGCAATACGAAACCAGCACTGCCGGCGGCATCATCAACGCCAGGACCAAACGCGCCGGTGAGACCGATTTTATCAAATACAAGCAAACCTTCTCCGGCAAGGGCTCCTTTGGCGAGTATCTGGATATCAGCCAACGCCTGGGCCAGAACCGTGAATGGGGCGTGCGCCTGAACACCGAGCTGCTTAACGGCGAAACCGCTGTTAATGACGCTGATATGAAGGCTAAGGGCATTGCTGTCAACATTGACCATAAGGACAAGCACAGCAGCACCAATTTGTTCGCCAACTACCGCGATCTGGATATTTATAACGGTATCCGCTGGTTTAAGCTGGCTAACCCAGGAACGAGAAAAGATATTAAAGATATTAATGGCAACGCCGTTGGCGGTGACATCACCGGCGTAACGCAGCTGCCCTCTGCTCCTGACGGCGGTCACAACTATTCTGCTGCCGGCACCTGGAAGGCAGGCTATGGCTGGTTTGCAACCTTGAACCATGAGCAGTACATGAATGACAACTGGACTCTGTTTGCTAACTTTGGCTATAGCAGACAAAAGCTTAACCAAAACGTTTCGCCGAATATGAGCTCCTATTGGATCACCGATAACGCCGGCAATTATGATTATCTGCAGACCAACAGTGCTACGCCGCAGCGTTCCTACTACGCGCAGTTTGGCACGAAAAATAAATTTGAGACCGGCGCCTTGAAGCACGAGGTTATCCTGTCTGCTGATAAGGCGTGGAGAAACAGAAATGGTTCTACCACTGTGCCTGGCACCAGGTATTTTGGCAGCGCCAATATTTATAGCGGACCCATTAGCCAGCTTGCTGATGCCAGCCTGATTGGCTACACCACGAGACCCAACAACAAAACCTCCATCTGGGGCGTATCCCTCTTAGATAACATCGAATATGGCAAGTGGGACGCCATGCTGGGCATCCACAAGCATGCTGCAACCGCAAAATCCTGGAATACCAAAACTAATAGCTGGGGCAAGGAACAAAAATCCGACGCCACCTGCCCAACCTATTCCTTGAGCTACGCTCCGGACGAGCATGTGATGGTTTATGGCAGCCATGCCGAAAACTTTGATATCGGTACTGCCGCTGGCGATAGTTATGAAAATAGGGGCGAAATTTTACCGCCGTCCAAAACCAAGCAAAATGAGTTTGGCGTGAAGTATCAAAACAAGGGCACTGTGTACACCGTTGCTTATTTTGATATTGACCAGGCCAACAACGTTGGTGAAAGCATTAACGGCAAAAACTATTACGTGCAGGACGGCAAGATCAACCATAAGGGACTGGAGCTGAGCGTTAACGGCAGACTGGCAGATAAATGGTATGGCATGATCGGCGTAGCCTATATGGATGCAAGATACAAGAACATGGGCACCAGCATGTCCTTCAAAAACGGCGTGCGTGAATCCGGCCAGGGCCTGTGGAGCGGTTCGGCAGCACTGGAATATAAGGCAGACGACAGCTTCAGCGTTATCGGCCGTGCAACCTATACCGGCAGCACTCCGTTCTATACTGTAAACTACAATAGCAGTAACGTAAGCAAGGATAGCAAGCATCTGGAGGCTCCTGCATACATGGTATACGACCTGGGCGTAACCTATAACACCAAGATTAATACTGTGCCTGTAAAATTGAGCGCGATGTGCTATAACCTGTTTGACAAGGATTATTGGACTGTTGCCCGCGGTGACCAATTGTATTTGTCCACCCCGAGGACCTTCTTCCTGTCTGCTGAATTTACTCTGTAATAGCGCAATTTGTTGTATAATATGAGAGGGTGGCAGCTGCCGCCCTCTTTCTTCATACATAGGGATAGGAACGTTTGCTATGAAAAAATTATTGTGCCTGTTTTTGCTGCTGCTTGCCCTGCTGGGCGCAGGCTGCATGCAGGAGCAGCAGCAACAAAAGCATACAGATAATAAGGATAAAAGCGTAGTGACGCTGGCGGCCTACAGGCATTTGGCGCCTGGCAACAAGGATGCCTTTTACTGCAGCAAGATTTTGGGTGTGTGGGAGCCGCTGGTGACACGCGATGAGAGCGGTCTGCCCGCCCCCTGTCTGGCGCAGGGCTGGGAGATGTACGCTGGCGGACGCGAGTGGGTGTTTCACCTGCGCAGGGGCGTGGTGTTTCACAATGGCACATCCTTTGACGCAGATGCCGTCATCAAAAATTTTGACAGGATGAAAAAGGGCTTAAAGCGCTCCAACTTTTATAATTTGTCGCTGGAGGCCTTTTATCCTTCCCTGCAAAAATACGAAAGGCTGGATGACTATACCGTGCGCCTGACCTTTGCCGAGCCTAACATTAACCAGGTGTACAAAATGACTGATTTCGGCAGTCCTGTTTTTGCGCCGGAATGCTTTGATGATGAGGGCAATTTTAAGGAAATCGCTATTGGCACGGGTCCCTATAAAATTACAGAAAACGCGCTGAATAAATATGTTGTGCTGGAGCGCAACGAGCGTTACTGGGGGAGCAAGGGTCACATTAAAAGCTTCGTCGTGCGCAGCATTCCCAATACCGATGCACGCTACGCCGCGCTGAAGGCGGAGGAAATTGACGGCGTGCTGGATTTGAACGCTATTCCGCCGTTTTTGGCAGAGGAGATCAAAAAGGACCCGCGCTTTGGCGTGGCGACCAATAAATCTACGATGATCCGCTATCTGGCGCTGAATAATAACCGCTTTCCGTTTAACGACGTGCGTATGCGGCAGGCGGTGAGCCTGGCGATTAACAGAAAAAATTTGGTGGACGCGTTGTATTTGAGCTATGCGCAGCCCACGATGAATATTTTGAATTACACCAGTCCCGGGTACAGGGAGTTCCCCCTGGAATATGATTTGGAGCGGGCCAAGGAGCTGGCACGGCAGGTTTTGGGCGACAGGCGCTGCAGCGTGAGCTATTGCATTAATGGTGCGGAGCCGCTACAAAAGGGTGAGGCCGAGCTGATTGCCTACTGGCTGGAGCAGATTGGCTTGGACGTGCATATCCAGTCATTGGAATATGGCACCCGTGCCAAAATGCTGCGCAAGGGCGAATATGATATCGCCCGCCTGCAAAAGGGTCTGGCCAACGGCGATCCCTACGACGTGCTGTACAGCTTTTTGTCACCGCAGGGTGCGCTTTATATAAGCAGCAGCACAGGCTACAAAAACGCAGAGCTGGAGCAGCTGCTGCAGCAGGTAAAGCACACTGTGGACGAAGCGCAGAGACAGCGGATTTTTGACAGGCTGCAGGAAATAGCGGTGCGGGACGAGCCCATGGTGGCACTTTTTAATGATATGAATATTGTTGCCTATAACAAACGGCTGAAAAATTACCGGCCGTTGATTTATGGCGTGGATTTGAGCAGGGTGGAGCTGGCGGAAAATGATTAGATATTGCATTTACAGAATTTTAATGGCAGTGCCTGTGCTTGTGGGCATCAGCCTGCTGGCCTTCGCCCTGGGGCTGCTGTCGCCGGGTGACCCGGCCGAGTTCGCACTGAACCAGAATGGTCTGGACGCACCTACGGAGGCGCAGCTGGCGGCGATGCGTGAGGAGCTGGGACTGAACCGTCCTGTGTATGTGCAATATCTGGCGTGGATGGCGCAGGTGCTGCAGGGAAATTTGGGCAGCAGCTATATCAGCGGCAGGGACATTTTGCAGGAGCTGCTGCTGCGTCTGCCGGTGACGGCCACCCTGGCAGTGCTGGCGCTGGCGCTGGCGGCTGCTGTGGGGATTGCGGCAGGCGTGCTGTGCGCCGTGTACAAGGATAGCGTCCTGGACAGGCTGCTGCAGCTTGTGACAAACGTTATGCTGGCAGTGCCCGGCTTTTGGCTGGCACTGCTCATGATTCTGCTCTTCAGTGAAACGCTGCGCTGGCTGCCGACCAGCGGCAGTGGCAGCCTGCGGCATTTTGTCCTGCCGGCGCTGGCGGTGTCGCTATCTACGGCGGCAACGGTGTGCCGCTATATGCGCAGCTCGCTTTTGCAGGAGTTTGCTGCCCAATATTTTACTATCGCCCGTGTGCGTGGACTGGGAAGGGTGCGCCTGCTTTTTTCCTACGCCCTGCCTAACGCGCTTTTGCCGGTAATTGCGCTTTTGGGCAATTATTTTGCCGGCATCCTGGGCGGATCCGTTATCGCGGAAAGTATTTTCGCGCTGCCAGGCATCAGCAGCATGGCGCTGGAGGCGATACGACTGCGTGATTATCCCGTGCTGCAGGCCTACGTGCTTTTTACCGGCTGGCTGCTGGTCGTAGTCACGCTGCTGGTGGACGTGCTCATGCTGCGGCTTAATCCCAAATTACAGGCAGGTGATGGCAGATGAGGCAGAAGAATTTGCAGCTTTATTTTGCTGTTTTAGTGCTGGCGTTTATCATCTTGGGCAGCGTGCTGGCACCGCTTTTAGCAACCCATAACCCCTTTGAGCCTAACATGGCGGTGCGGCTGCAGGGACCGGGCTGGCAGCATTTTTTTGGTACGGACGCTTTGGGACGCGATATGTATAGCCGCATTTTGTATGGCGGCAGGGCGTCGATGCTGCTGACGCTGGTATCCTCGGTGCTGGCTTTGGCAGTGGGGGTGGCGGCAGGCACGGCCTGCGGCTTTTATGGCGGACGTCTGGATTTGTGCATCACTACGCTGAGCAACATCTTTCAAGGGATACCTGGCAGCTGCTTTATGATCGCGCTGGCAGGTGTTTTGGGGCCTTCCATCCACAGCCTGGTGCTGGCGCTGGTGGTGACAGGCTGGGCAGGCTTTTCGCGCATTGTGCGTGCCGAGGTGCTGCAGCTGATGGCAGAGCCCTTTGTAGAAGGGCTGCGCTGCCTGGGCTGCAGTGACGCGCGCATCATTTTTTGGCATATCCTGCCCAATATCGCCAACAAGCTGCTGGTGCTGGTCACCATCCGCTTGGGACGCGGCGTGCTGGCGATCGCGGGGCTCAGCTTTCTGGGCTTGGGCGTGCAGCCGCCCACCCCGGACTGGAGCGTGATGATCAACGATGCCATCATGTACTACCGCAGCTCGCCGCATTTGATTATTATCCCTGGCCTGTGCGTGTTCCTTTTGATTTATTCCATTAACATTATTGGTGAATATTTGCGTGACAGGCTGGACGTGCAGCTGGACGAGGTGCGGAAATGGTAGCAGGCAGGGAGATAACCTTAAAAAAGCTTTCTGTGGGCTTTCCTTTGCAGGGAAAGGTGTTTTACGCAGTGGATGATGTTTCGCTGACGCTGGCGCCAGGCAAATTTATTGCCATAGTGGGCGAAAGCGGCTGCGGCAAGTCGGTTTTGGGACAGGCGCTGCTGCATATCCTGCCGCAGCAGGTGGTGCAGAAGGGGCAGGTGCTTTACGGTGGGCAGACAGTCGACCGCATCAGGAGTGATTTTGGCGTGATTGCGCAAAATCCTTCGGCCTCGCTCAACCCTACGCGCAAAATCGGCAGGCAGCTGCAGGATATTTTGCAGGCAGCAGGCATCGCGGATGCGGATGATGCCTATAAAAAGCAGCTGCTGGCGCAGTTCGGCCAAGACGATGCGGCGCGTGTGTTGGCGTCCTATCCGCACGAGCTGAGCGGCGGCATGCTGCAGCGTGTGCTGTGCGCTATGGCGCTGAGTACGCGGCCTGCGTGGATTTTGGCAGATGAGCCCACCAAGGGATTGGATGAGAGCGTGGAGCGTATTGTGTTGCAAAACCTGCAGAGGATTAAAGCGCTGCAGACTACCAATATGCTGATTATTACGCATGATATAGAGCTGGCGCGCAGTCTGTGTGATGAGGTGGTGGTGATGTACGCGGGACAGGTGCTGGAAAAGAGCAGCAGCCTGTTTACGCAGTCGCTGCATCCGTATACGCAGGCGTTTTTGCAGGCTTTGCCGCAAAACGGGCTGCAGGTGCTGCCCGGCAGGGCGCCTGCTGCCGGCGAGCTTTTGCCAGGCTGCAAATTTGCTCCCCGCTGCTGCCGTTGCATGGGGCGCTGCCTCAGGGAGCGGCCGGAGCTATATACAGTAGGCAATGCGCAAGTGAGGTGCTTTTTATATGCTGACAGCTGAACATATCAGTAAAAGCTTTACGGACCGCGCCAGCGGCAGGCGCTTTGACGTGCTGCAGGACGTGAGCCTGCAGCTTGCACCAGGCGAGGCGGTGGCGCTGATGGGCGGCAGCGGCAGTGGCAAAAGCACGCTGGCACGCATCCTTTTGCGTCTGCTGCCTGCTGACGGCGGCCGTCTTTGCTTTGACGGCACAGATATTACGCAGGCTGCGGGGAAAGGGCTGCGCAGCTTCCGCCGTGCGGTGCAGTTTATTTCGCAGCGCCCCGAGGGCTTTTTGGACCCGCGCCAGACGTTGGGAGCAAGCATCCGCGAGGCCTTCAGTGTATTTTCCCTGCCCTGTGACGGGCAGCAGATCGCACAGCTGCTGGAGCTGGTGAAGCTGAATACGGCGCTGCTTACGCGCTATCCGCACCAGGTGAGCGGCGGCGAGATCCAACGCATCTGCATAGCGCGCGCCCTGCTTTTGCAGCCACGGCTGCTGATTTTGGATGAGCCCACCTCGATGCTGGATATTTCGGTGCAGGCGCAGATTTTGCATCTGCTACGCGATATCCGCCGCGAGCACAACCTGGCTTACCTGTTTATAACCCACGACAGGCAGCTGGCAACGTGGCTGTGCGACCGCACCCTATATATGGAGCGGGGACGTGTGCAGTAGCGGGAGAATTTGCGACCCAAATTGTGACATATTTGTAACCTACGTTACACTAAAGTTTGCAAAAAATAAAATATAAATAATTTAGTGAATTTCCCTTGACGATACTTGGGCAGGGGAGTAAAATAACGTCAATCGCTGACGTTGGCGAAATATTATTTGCAGGTGAAAAAATGGACTCTAAAATGATGAACACTGCAATTGCATATGGTTTTTATTATGCTCCGGTCTTTAGCTATTACTTTAGCACCGGTTATTTGGCATGGGAAAAATCATATAGCGGCGTACATTGCATGAGGGACCGTAAATAGTATTTGCGCAGGCAGCATTTACAATTTAAGTTTTGTTATTATAGCAGGTTCTCTTTGCGGGGAGCCTGCTTTTTTAGTAGCAGGCTGACAATGGCGTCAGGACTAAAGGAGAGAGATTTATGGTAATTGTATTCAAACCAGGAGCACCAGAGGAAAATAAGGCTAAGATGCGCGCCGCGCTTGAGGGTAAGGGCTTTCAGATTAATGAGATCAACGGCGTTAACATGACCATCTTCGGTATCATCGGCGATACCAGTACCTTAGACATCAATATGCTGCGTATTGATGACGCAGTGGATAAGGTGATGCGTGTGCAGGAGCCGTTTAAGCGTGCCAACCGTATGTTTCATCCGGCAGATACCGTTGTTGATGTTAGCGGCGTTGCCATTGGCGGCCGCAAAATTCAGGTAATCGCCGGTCCCTGCTCTGTAGAAACCCAGGAGCAGGTGACGGACGTTGCCAAATCCGTCAAGCTGGGCGGTGCGACGCTTTTGCGTGGCGGGGCCTTTAAGCCGCGCACCTCGCCCTATTCCTTCCAAGGCTTAAAGGAGCAGGGCCTGGAATACTTAAAAGAGGCGCGCAGGGAAACAGGCCTGCCGATTGTGACGGAGATTATGTCGCCGTATATGATTGAACGCTTTGTGGAGGATGTGGATCTCATCCAGGTGGGAGCGCGCAACATGCAGAACTTCGACCTCCTAAAGGAGCTGGGCAAAACTAATAAGCCCATTCTGCTCAAGCGCGGTCTGGCAGCGACGATAGAGGAATGGCTGATGGCGGCGGAATACATAATGAGCGAGGGCAACGAAAACGTTATCCTCTGCGAGCGCGGCATCCGCACCTTTGAAACCTACACCCGTAACACGCTGGATGTGAGCGCCATTCCAGCAGTCAAGAAGCTGAGCCACCTGCCTGTGGTGGTGGACCCCAGCCATGCTGCAGGCATGTGGTGGATGGTGGAGCCGCTGGCGAAGGCGGCAGTAGCAGTTGGCGCTGACGGCCTTTTGATCGAGGTGCACAACAATCCCGAGGCGGCGCTGTGTGACGGTGCGCAGTCATTGCGGCCGGAGCGCTTTGCCAGGCTCATGGGCGAGCTGAAGGGCATCGCCAGAATCGTCGGCAGGGACATGTAGAATTTTGGGTAGTATAGTTTAGTAGTTTTTTGTAGTATTGCTTTGTAGAATGGCTCGCTATTTAGGCTATAGCGTAGTTTGGTAGTATTGTAGTTTAGTTTAAAGGAGAGATGTATCATGATTATTGTATTTAAACCCACCGCGACTGTTGAAGAAAAAGGCAAGCTTAAGGCACAGCTGGAGGGCAGGGGCTACACCATTCACGCCAGCGAGGGCGTCAACGCATCACTGTTCGGCGTTGTCGGTGACACCAGCGCCTTGGATATCAACCTGCTGCGCGTCAACGACGGCGTAGAAAAGGTAATGCGTGTGCAGGAGCCGTTTAAGCGTGCCAACCGTCTCTTCCACCCCGATGACAGCATCGTGGATGTGGCAGGCGTGAAGTTTGGCGGCAAAAGGCTACAGGTAATCGCCGGTCCCTGCTCTGTGGAAACGCAGGAGCAGGTGACAGGCATAGCGCAGGACGTGCAGGCAGCAGGGGCGACGCTTTTGCGTGGCGGTGCCTTTAAGCCGCGCACCTCGCCGTACTCATTCCAGGGCTTAAAGGAGCAGGGCTTGGAATACCTGAAGAACGCACGCAGGGAAACAGGTCTGCCGATAGTGACGGAAATTATGTCGCCGTACATGGTGGAGCGCTTCGTGGAGGACGTGGACCTCATCCAGGTGGGAGCACGCAACATGCAGAACTTTGACCTCCTAAAGGAGCTGGGCAAGACCAATAAGCCTATCCTGCTCAAGCGCGGTCTGGCAGCGACGATTGAGGAATGGCTGATGGCAGCGGAATACATTATGAGCGAGGGCAACGAAAACGTTATCCTGTGCGAGCGCGGCATCCGCACCTTTGAAACCTACACCCGCAACACGCTGGACGTGAGCGCGATTCCCGCAGTTAAAAAGCTGAGCCATCTGCCGGTGATTGTGGACCCCAGCCATGCGGCAGGCATGTGGTGGATGGTGGAGCCGCTGGCGAAGGCAGCTGTGGCAGTCGGTGCTGACGGTTTGATTATCGAGGTGCACAACGACCCCGAGGCGGCACTGTGTGACGGTGCGCAGTCGCTGAAGCCGGAGCGCTTTGCCAAGCTGATGGGCGAGCTGAAGGGTATCGCGCAAATCGTGGGCAGGGAGCTGTAAACGTGTTATAATATAATTCAGTAAGATGGTAGGAGTGATTTTTGTGGAGTCTGGGTTTTGCAGGGGAAATAGATTTACAGATTGGCAGCGTTTGAGCTTCGCTATTGTCGGCCTGGGGCTGATTGGCGGTTCGTATGCCAAGGCGCTGCGCAGGCTGGGTGTGCAGCAGATAATCGGCATCGAGCAGGACGAAAAAACGCTGGCGCAGGCAGCGGCGCAGGGAGTTGTAGATGTGGTGCTGCCGGTGGCAGACGCGCGCCTGGCAGCTGCGGACGTGATTATCTGCGCTATTTATCCCGAAGCAATCACAGGCTTCGTTAGGGAAAACGTGAAATTTTTCAATCCCGACGCCCTGTTTACCGATGTGGCAGGGATCAAAAACGATATGATAAAAAATGTACAGGCCCTGCTGCCTGCGGGGATGGAATTTATCTCCGGTCATCCTATGGCAGGACGTCAGGGCAGCGGCCTGGGCATGAGTGACGCGCACATCTTCCAAAATGCCAACTATATCATCGTCCCCGAGGAGCACAACAGCGCGGAGGCCGTCGCCTGGCTGCAGCAGCTGGCGCTGGCGCTTGGCTGCAGGCATACGGTGCAGGTGACGCCGTCGCAGCATGATGCGACGATCGCCTACACCAGCAACCTGCCGCATGTGCTGGCTGTATCGCTCATGGACAGCGCTTCCTTTGATGATAAGACGAAATATTTTGTTGCAGGCAGCTTCCGCGATGCTACCCGTGTGGCCGACATCAACCCGGAGCTGTGGAGCAGCCTGTTTTTGGCCAACAGGGAAAAGGTGGCCGCCGAAATTGATAAATATATGGAGCAGCTTTCGCTGTGGCAAAGGGCGCTGCGTGCTGATGACGGCGAGCAGCTTAAGGACTTGATGCGCAAGGCAGGCGCTCGCAGAAGGGAGCTTTTTTGATGCACACAATTCACGTTGATTTGGGCAGTCATGCCTACGATATTGAAATTGCGGCAGGACTGCTGCCCCAGGTGGGGCCTAAGGTGGCGGCGCTGCTGCCTAAGGCACGCAGGGCGGCAATTATCAGCGACAGCAACGTGGCACCGCTGTATGCGGCCAAACTACAGGCTAGCCTCGAGGAGGCTGGCCTTGCTGTCGTTACTGTGGTGATTGCGGCCGGCGAGCAAAGCAAAAATATGCAGGTGCTGGCAGAGGTTTTGGAGCAGCTGGCGGCTGCAGGACTGACGCGCACCGACGTGGTGCTGACACTGGGCGGCGGCGTGGTGGGCGATTTGGGCGGCTTCGCTGCTGCCAGCTTTATGCGCGGCGTGGCCTTTGTGCAGGTTCCCACCTCGCTTTTGGCGCAGATAGACAGCAGCGTGGGCGGCAAGGTGGCAGTGGACTTGGCGGCCGGCAAGAATCTGGCCGGAGCCTTTTATCAGCCCAAGGCCGTGTTTATTGACACCAGCCTTTTGGCAACGCTGCCGGTGCGCTTTTTGCACGATGGTCTGGCTGAGGCGATAAAATATGGCTGTATTAAGGACGCCGCCCTGTTTGAAAAAATTGCCGCCTACGCCGATGATGCGGCGCTTTTGGCGGATATTGACAGCGTGGTCGCTACCTGCTGCGCTATTAAGGCGCGCATTGTGGAGCAGGACGAGTTTGACACGGGTCTGCGCATGCTGCTTAATTTTGGTCACACGCTGGGACACGCGGTGGAGCAGCATTTTGGCTACAGCTGCTTTACGCATGGCGAGGGCGTGGGCATTGGTATGTACCAGCTGACGCAGCGCACGGAGGAGCTGGGAATAACGCAGCCTGACAGCGCGCGCCGTCTTAAGGACGTGCTGACAAAGTACGGCCTGCCGCTGGATGCCGGCGTAGCTAAGAGCGAGCTATTAGCTACTATGGCGCGCGATAAGAAAAAGAATGGCAACAGCATTACGCTCATCGTCCTGAAGAAAATCGGCGAGGGCGTGCTGCAAAAAATAGACTGGCAGGAGCTGCCAAGGTATTTGGGGTAGGGTGAAGATGGATAAGCTAAGAATTTTTCCTGCAAAATTAAAGGGTACGGTACAGGTGCCGTCATCTAAAAGCATGGGACACCGCGAAATTATCTGCGCAGGTCTTGCGGCAGGCACCAGCATTGTAGATAACATCAGCATGTCCAAGGATATTGAGGCGACAATGCGCGTGCTGCGTGCTCTGGGTGTGAGTGTGGACGCTGTACCGAGCATGCTCGCAGGCCGCACGGCCCTGCAGATTACGGGTACGGGTCATCCAGTGGCGGCAGCAGATAGTGCGGACTGTGGCGAATCTGGCTCTACGCTGCGTTTTTTTGTGCCGTTGGCTGCCAATTTGGGTTGTCCGCTCACGCTTTATGGCCATGGCAAGCTGGTTTCGCGTCCGCTGCAGGCCTATTATGATATTTTGGATAAGCAGCCTGTGCAATATTTTAACGCTGGCGGCAAGCTGCCACTGACGGTCAGCGGACACCTGCTGCCTGGCAGGTATGAGCTTCCCGGAAATGTCAGCAGCCAGTTTGTCAGCGGTCTGCTTTTCGCACTGCCGTTGCTGCAGGGCGCTTCGGAAATCATCATCACCTCGCCGCTGGAATCGGCCTCGTATGTGGATATGACGCTGGCCTGTCTGGCGAAATATGGTGTTAATGTAGAAAACGTTGACGGCGCGCACAGGCGTTATCTTGTAGGCGGCGGGCAGCACTACAGGGTGCAGGACAGCAGGGTGGAGGGCGACTGGTCTCAGGCAGCCTTCTGGACTGTAGGCGGTGCCCTGGGCAACGCTGTCACAGCCGCCGGCGTGGACTTTTCCTCCCTGCAGGGCGATAAGGCAGTGGTGGAGATTATGCAGCGCATGGGCGCGCTTGTTGATAAAGCAGCTGACAGCGTGAGCGTGCGCGGCGGGGCGACGCAGGCCGCTGTGATTGATGCGGCCGATTGTCCTGATATCATCCCTGTGCTGACGGTGCTGGCGGCAGTGAGCGTAGGCACGAGCCGGGTGATCAACGCAGGCCGTCTGCGCATCAAGGAATGTGACCGTCTGGCAGCGATCACGTCCGAGCTGAATAAGCTGGGAGCGCAGATTACGGAAGAAAGCGAAGGGCTGACCATCGTGGGCAGACCGCAGGGATTGGCAGGCGGTGCAGAGGTGGACGCCTGGAACGATCACCGCATCGCAATGAGTCTGGCCATTGCGGCGCAGTGCTGCACGCAGCCCATCGTGCTGACCGGTGCAGGCAGCGTGAGCAAATCCTATCCCAACTTTTGGGAGGATTACCAGAGCGTCGGCGGAAAGCTTGAGGTGCTGGCATGAGCGGAATTTTGGGCATGAATATAAAAATGGCGATTTATGGCGAATCGCATGGCATGGCCATCGGCGTGGTGCTGGACGGACTGCCGCCGGGACTGGCACTGGACGAGGAGCAGATTGCGCGTGAGATGGCGCGCCGTGCACCTGGACGCAACGCTCTGAGCACCGCACGCCGTGAAAGCGATGCGGTGGAAATCCAAAGCGGCTTTTTCAACGGTTATACTACAGGCACACCCCTGTGCGCGCGCATCGTCAACAGCGACCAGCATTCCAAGGATTACAGCATCCTGGCTGATAAAATGCGCCCCGGGCACGCCGATTACGCCGGACACGTGCGCTACCGGGGCTTTAACGATTACCGTGGTGGCGGACACTTTTCGGGCAGGATAACGGCACCGCTGGTGTTTGCAGGGGCGGTGGCCAAGCAGGCGCTTGCGCAGCGGGGAATTATTGTGGGTGCGCATATTCTGCAGATCGCCGATATCTGCGAGCAGCGCTTTGACCCCATGGGCATGGAGGATAGTGAGCTTTTGGCGCTTGGCAGTAAGGATTTCGCCGTTATGGACGATGCCAGGGGCAGACTGATGCAGGAGCGCATTTTGGCGGCCAAGGCTGAGCTCAACAGTGTGGGCGGCGTTATCGAGGCGATGGCGCTGCACCTGCCTGCGGGCGTAGGCGCGCCTTATTTTGATTCGCTGGAAAGCTGCCTGAGCCACGCACTGTTTGCGGTACCGGCGGTGAAGGGCGTGGAGTTTGGCGATGGCTTTGGCTTTGCTGCCCTGACGGGGGCGGAGGCCAACGACGCCCTGCATTATGTTGATGGCGTCGTCACAGGCTACACCAACCACAATGGCGGCATTACCGGCGGCATTGCTAACGGTATGCCCTTGGTGCTGCGCGTGGCCGTCAAGCCGACGCCGTCCATCGCCCGTGAGCAGCGGACGGTGAGCCTTAAGGAGCAGCAGGACACGACGCTGTGCATAACAGGCAGACACGACCCCTGCATCGTGCAGAGGGCAGTGCCTGTGATCGAGGCGGTTGTGGCCTGGACGCTGTGGGATTTGCTGCTTGAAGCAAGGAAATGGGAGAGATAAGATGCAGGAACTGGATTTAGAGCTTATCCGCAAGGAAATAGATAAAATGGACCAGCAGCTGGCCGAGGTGCTGGAAAACCGCCTGCAGCTGGTGATGCAGGTGGCTGCCTACAAAAAGGCCAAGGGACTGCCGGTGAAGGACAAAAACCGTGAGGCCAGGGTCATCGCCAAGGTGGCAGGCTTTTTGGAGAACAAGGAATACTCCGTAGCAGTCAAAAATATCATGCGTGGCATCATCGACCAGGCCTGCGTGCTGGAGGAGGCCGCACTGGCAGGTCCTGCCGACCGCACGCTGGAGGTTGCCTGCTTCGGGCCTGCGGGCTCGTTTACGCATCAGGCGCTGAAGGAATATTTTCATGAGCGCCAATATAACCGCCATCACTTCAATACCTTTGAGGAGGTTATAGCCAGCGTCAGCGGCGGTGATATGGATTACGCCGTGCTGCCGCTGGAAAATTCCTCGACAGGCGGCATCACCGAGGTGTATGACCTGCTGCGCCAGTACGACTGCAGCATCGTGGGCGAGCAGTGCGTGAAGATAGAGCAGAACCTTTTGGGCTGCGAGGGTGCAACGCTGCAGAGCATCAAAACGGTCTATTCGCATCCGCAGGGACTTAAGCAGTGCAAGGATTTCTTCCATGACTATCCGCAGATAGAGCAGGTTCCCTACTTCAGCACCTCCAAGAGCGCGGAGGAGGTGGCGCAGAAGCAGGATATCACCCTGGGCGCTATTGCCGGTAAGCAGGCAGCGGAGCTGTATAACCTGAAGATTATCGCACCTGCGATTAACAGCAACAGCAACAACTATACGCGCTTTGTAATCATCGCCAAAAGGCCGGAGATCGTTCCGGGTGCCAATAAAATCACGCTGATTGTGGCCGTAAAGCACGAAACAGGTTCGTTGTACAAAATGCTGGCCAGCTTCTACCACATGGGGCTGAACATGATGAACCTGGAATCACGTCCTATCGTGGGCAAAACCTGGGAATATTTCTTTTATATTGATGTGACGGGCAATTTGGCTGACCCGCTGGTGCAGGACGTGCTGGACGAGATTAAGGCAAAAACCACCTATTGCAAGATTTTGGGCAACTATTGCGCCTACGAACGAAAGGATTGACGCTGGATGAAGCAATATGGGCTTTTGGGCGGCAGGCTGGGACACAGCCTGTCACCGGCCATTCACGATTTGTTTTTTAAATATACCGGTATAGAGGGCAGCTATGAGCTGCTGGAAACACCGCTGGAGGAGCTGCCGCAGCGTATGCGCGAGCTGCGCGCAGGCTTTGCCGGCTGCAACGTGACCATTCCCCACAAGCTGCATGTGATGCCGCTTTTGGACAGCATTACGCGTGAGGCTAAGGCCATAGGCGCGGTGAACACCATCAAATTTACGGAGTCTGGCGCCGTTGGCTACAACACCGATTACTTTGGCTTTGGCAGGATGCTGGAATATAACGGCATTGACGCGCGGGCCAAGCGTGTCGCTGTTTTAGGAACCGGCGGCGCGGCGCGGGCCGTGGTCAAATATCTGGCCGATAAGCGTGTGGGTAAGCTGTATCTGGTGACGCGCGACGTGGCGCACATCGACAGGGACTTTTATAAAATCGCGCCTAAGTGCCGCGTAATTGATTACGACGGCCTGGCCTCGCTGACGGGTGATGTAATTATTAACTGCACGCCTGTGGGCATGTTCCCCAAGGCTGGTGCCTCGCCTGTGACGGCCGAGGAAGTGAGCAACTTTTATGCGGCCGTGGATTTGATTTATAATCCTGCCAAAAGCCTGTTTTTGCAGCAGGCGGAGGCCGCAGGCCTGAAGGCCGTCAACGGTCTCTTTATGCTGGTGGCGCAGGCCGTGGCAGCACAGGAAATCTGGCAGGATGCGCAATATGACAGCAGTCTGATTGTGCGCATTATGCAGGCGCTGGAGCAGGGACAATGAAAAACATCGTTTTGATTGGCATGCCCGGCAGCGGCAAGAGCACCTTTGGCAGATGCCTGGCCCGGGAGCTGGGTCTGGCCTTTTATGATGCGGACGATGTGCTGGAGGAGCGAGAGGCGCGCAGCATCAAAAGCTTTTTTGCTGAAAGCGAGGACGCCTTCCGCGCGGCCGAAACACGCACGCTAAAATATCTGGCAACGCTCGACGGTGTGGTCATCGCCACAGGCGGCGGCGCCGTGAAGCGCGGGCAGAATATGCAGCTGTTAAAGCAAAGCGGCGTGGTGGTGTTTATTGACAGGTCACCGCAAAAAATCCTGGACTGCATCGAGGGCGATGCCAGGCCGCTTCTGGCAGCAGATAAGCAGCGCATTTTTACGTTGTATGACGAGCGGATAGGCCTTTACCGCCAGTATGCCGATTACGTGGTGGATAATAACCAGAGCAAGGAAAGCGTGCTGCAGCTTCTGGCGGACTATGCCAGGACAGTGAACAAGGATTAAGGCAAGGGAGAGTGCGAAATGCGTAAAATATTAGTATTGAACGGACCCAACATCAATCTTTTGGGCGTGCGTGAAAAAAATATCTATGGTCGTGAGGATTACGCCAGCCTGTGCGACTATATTCAGGCAGCGGCCGAACGCTTGGGCGTGGAGGTGGAGCTTTTGCAGAGCAATTACGAGGGTGACATCGTTACCGCCATCCAAAAGGCCTACGGACGCTTTGACGGTATTGTAATTAATCCTGCAGCCTTCACGCATTACAGCGTAGCGATTTTAGACGCGCTCAAGGCTGTCAACATTCCTGCGATCGAGGTGCACATCAGTAACATCCACCAGCGCGAGGAGTTCCGCCACCATTCGGTGACGGTGGCAGGCTGCGTCGGCCAAATCTGCGGCCTGGGCTTTGCCGGCTATGCGCTGGCGCTGGAAGCCCTGAGCGTGTACGAAGCAAACTAATAACTAAGTCCATTTTGCCTTTTGGCCCCTGCTGCTGGCAGGGGCTTTTGGTTGTAGATAACAGGTCATTAAAATATAGGCCTCACATCTGCAGCTTATAAGAGGCAGATATTAGTATCAATGTATGTATAAAATTCTGTAATTTTATCCTAAATGGTTGCTAACTTAACAAAAATTGCCTTATAGACTAGTAAATTCACCTTAGAGTTATATTTGTACTTGTACATTTTTGGGCGTAGTGTTAAAATATAAAGTACATCCAAAATATAAAGTTAGCTAATGAAGAGAGGTTTTTAGACATGAAATTCGCAAAACGTATGGAGCGTATGCAAGCTTCTGAAATCCGCGAGCTGTTAAAATTAACTGCTCAGCCTGATATTATCTCCTTTGCTGGTGGTCTGCCGGCACCTGAGCTGTTCCCTGTAGAAGAAATCGCCAAGGTTTCCCATGACCTGGTGCTGAAGGAAGGCCGTCAGCTGCTGCAATATGCAACCACCGAGGGCCGTCCGTCCCTGCGCGCAAAGATTGCTAAGCGCATGGCAGACAAATATCACACCAACGTTGACCCCGATGATATCCTCATCACCACCGGTTCCCAGCAATGCCTGGACTTCGCCGGCAAGCTGTTTTTGAACCCCGGCGACGTTGTTCTGTGCGAAAGCCCGTCCTACCTGGGTGCTCTCAACGCCTTCAATGCTTATGAGCCCAAATTCGTAGAGGTTCCGACCGACAACGGCGGCCTGATCCCCGAAGAGCTGGACAAGATTCTGTCCACCACCGAAAATTGCAAATTTATCTATGTAATTCCTGACTTCCAAAACCCGACCGGCCGTACCTGGTCTTTGGAGCGCCGTCAAAAATTCATGGAAGTCGTTAACAAGCACAACCTGCCTGTACTGGAGGATAATCCGTATGGCGAGCTGCGTTATGAGGGCGTTATCCTGCCGTCCCTCAAATCTATGGATACCAAGGGTCTGGTTATGTTCCTGGGTACCTTCTCCAAGATCTTCTGCCCCGGCCTGCGTCTGGGCTGGATTGCTGCAGAGCACAGCCTGCTGAGTGAGTTTGTTAAGATTAAACAAAGTGCTGACCTGCACACCTCCAACTTTGACCAAGGTATTGCCGATGCTTACATGGAAAACTACGATCTCGACAAGCATGTTGAAGAAATCGTTGCTCTCTACAAGCACCGCCGCGACCTGATTCTGGAATCCATGGCTAAATACTTCCCTGAAGGCGTTGAATGGACCCATCCTGAAGGTGGTCTGTTCCTGTGGGTAACCGTACCTGAAGGCGTAAGCGCACGTAAGGTATTCGACAAGTGCATCGAAATGAAGGTTGCTGCTGTTATCGGCGATGCCTTCTATCCCAATGGCAAGACCGACCGCAGCATGCGCATCAACTACTCCAACATGCCGGATGACCGCATTGTTGAAGGCATCCAGCGCATGGCTAAGGCTATCAAGGAATGCATGTAATTTAAGGCAGACTGCGTTACGGGTAGCTCTGCCGCGGGTCTAGCGACCTGGCAGAGCCTGTCCCGACATTCGTAAAAGGCTTATAAAAATAACCCCTGCAGAGGTTTTCTCTGCAGGGGTTTTAGTTTACGGTCAAGCCTTGAGGCTGCTAAATACTCTGTTGAAAAGGATGAACATGACGCCGGCGGCATCGTCACTGAATTTGATGATGACGTTGACGTTTTCCTTTTGGCTGTTAAGTGTATGGAAGGTGATGAGGTTGACGCCGTCGAAGTCGGCACCAGTGATGTTTGCCAGCATCACGTTAAAGGCATTTTTCTTGCCGATGTAAACAATGCGCTGGTTAGTGAGGAAGAAGGCACCAAGCTCTAAAAGGACGATCATTTCCTCCTTGAACTTGGGATGCTCAATTTTTTCATCCTTAAAGGATACGGTTTCATCAATGCTGAATTTGCGCGTCAGCTCAAAGTAGTTGTCCTCGCGCTCCACCATTTTATTTTGGCACAGGCCGCAGTTGGTATAGGCGTGGCAGGTTTCGCCGGCGTTGAGCGGGAAGGCGTCCTGCTGCACGTTGCCCAGGGGGTTGTGCTCGGCGCTCCAAAGGTTGCGGTACTTTTCGAGTGCGGTCCTGATATTAGGCTTCAGCTCCTCTGCCAGCGTCAGGTTGAGGGCAGTGCAGTCGGCGACAAAGCTGGCCTCCTCGTCCGGGGTGTAGCGCTGCGCCTTGCTGATGCTGTCAAATTTTTGGTTAAAGTGCGCTTTGAAAACCTGCTTGCGCATGGCTAAGCTGTCCTCGTAATCGTAACCGAAAAGGTCGTTGAGCTGCTGAATGTCCAGCTTTTCTTCGCCGCTGAGGATATTGCGGCAGCGCACAAAATAGGCAGCAGTCTTGGAGGCCTTGTCCGCCAGCTTCACCTGGTAGGCCGGCAGCTCCAAAAGCTCTGCCAGATGCTCCAGCTGCTGAAACAGGCTGTCATCCTTGCTCTGCACTTCGGTAAAAATAACATCCGCCAGCTTGCGGTAAAGGCCGCTGCGTTGGGCAAGGTTATCGTCATGGAATTTTACGCCCCACCTTTTGAGGGCACCCTTGACATCGCTGGTGGTAAGCGACAGGGCGTCCGGTGCCTCTGCCAGCAGGTTATTAAGCTCCCTCCAGCCGTTTTCGCCAGGGGTGGAGCCAAACATTTTAGACAAAAAGCTGCATTTTTCCAATTCTTGTAGGCTATAGGGTTTCACGCGTACACTCTCCTTTGCAGGCTGCGGACCTGCGTGTTTATTTAACGGTAAATAGCTTTAGTAGTTACTTTATCGCTAACAATACCAACAAATCTAAGAATTATTATACACGCAAATACACTATAATGTCCATGCTGTTTTGGCGTAAATGTGAGATAATAAGCAAAAGCCCCCGGGAAGCATCCCGGGGGCTTTTTTTGCTTCGCATATATTCTCCAGACAGCTCAGGTAGCACACTAAGCAGGCAGGCCTTACAGCTCCTGCTGCGTTACGCGCACCAAAACAGTCTGCTGCTGACTGACGTTGCCAAAAAAGATGCCCTTGTCGACAATGCAGTCGGCAGCGTCACGGCCTTCGGACAGCTTAATATATTGGTCATCAACCACGCGGTTATTGGTGGGGTCGATGCCAATCCAATATCCGCCGGCGTAAATTTCCAGCCAGGCGTGTGTTGCTCCCTCACCTGTCATAAAGCCTGCCACGTAGCGCGCAGGGATATGGCACAGGCGGCACAGCGCCAGCATAATATGCGTATAGTCCTGGCAGACACCCTCTCCCTGGTCAAGAGCCTGCTGGGCGGTTGTCTGCGTTGTCGTTGTATGTTGCTTGTAGACGAAATTGCGGTAAAGCTCGCTACTCATCACCAGGGCCTTCTGCACAGGGTCGTGCATCTTAGCAGCCAGCGCCAGGTAGCGCTCTGCTCCCTGCGTCAGCGTCGTCTGGGGCGTAGGGTAGTAAAACAAAGGCTGCAGGCTGCCGCTGTCGATGTTTTCACTGTTGGTGATGGCAGTTCCATCTACGCTGAAGGCAAAGCCGTCGTGGGCCTCCAGCAAAAAGCCGGAGCACAGGGTGTTGCCAAAGGCATCGCTCGTTTGGCACACACTCACTGCAGGCGTAATGCTGTAATCCAGCTGCAGGATGCGCTGGGTGCAGGTTTCCTTGGGCAGGCAGCGCAGGGCAAAGCTGTGCTTGTAGATGGGACCGGAAAACTTTAGCTGCATTTCGTAATGAAATTTTAGCTTTCTCAAAGGTTATCAATCCTTGAATATATTGTTTAGGCAGGGGAGCACCGCATGCAGGTCGCCACCTTCGGTAAGGGCCTTGGTTACGGCCGCCAGCTTTTGCTTGTCATAATCACAGCGGCTGCGCTCTAAGCGGTAGACCATGCGTGTGTAGGCCAGCTCCATTGCATTAGTATCATAATCTAAACGGATATATAAGTCAAGTCTTTCTATATAGCGGCCGCATTTTATGATGTTGCGGCATTCGCTGCTTTCCACATAGTCATCAATGCTGCCCCAGAAGGCATACAGGTCATCGATAACCTCCTGCAGGTGCAGTAGGCAGAAGGTTTCCCTTTTGGCGTCCTCCATCACGTCCAACGCCAGCTGGATATAGCCCAGGGCGGTGCTGCTGATGACGTCGCGCATAACGCTGGCGTTATCGCAGGCACGCGACAGGTTGCTGTATACGGAATTAGGATCGGTCTCATCAAAAAGATAGTTGATAATGAAGGCTTCCTTGCAGCCGTAAACATCAGGGATGGACAGCTTTTCGCACACCTTTTTATAGGCATTGGGATCGCTGTCAAGCATTGTATCATATGCTTCCATAAAGGTGCGGATGGTGGTGAAGGCGCGCTCGCTGTAGCGTCCCAGCCAATAGAGATGATTTGATTTTTCTAACGAGATAATACCCATGTGTCTTTAAAGCCTCCTCCCTGAGATGAATTAACAACGAACGAATCGGGATTGCGTGAAAAACGTGTCAGGCCGCTGGGCCAAACCTTGGTGTCCTGGCCGCTCAATACGAAGGCGCGCAGGTCAGCCTTGCGCAAAACCTCCTTGCCGTTATCCATAATCGGCAAATCAATAAAGTCAATAATTTCCTGGGCAATAAAGCGGCGGGGCTGCGCCTGCATGAGGGTGATAAAGTCATCCTTCTGCTGCTTGCTCAAGTCGCGGCCAAAGAAGACGCCATAGCCACCGGCCTCGGATACGTCCTTAAATACGAGCTCGTCAAAGTGCGCCAGGGCGTAGCTGCGGTCCTTTTCGTAATACATAAGATAGGTGGGCGCGTTATTGGTGATAGAATCCTCGCCCAGATAGTATTTAATCATTTTGGGTACAAAGTAGTAAATGCCCTTGTCATCGGCCACACCGTTGCCAGGAGTGTTCATGATGGCGACATTGCCTGCACGGTAGGCGCTGATGAGATTAGGAACGCCGATGAGCGATTCGGGCAGGAAGGTGAGCGGGTCAAGATATTCGTCAGATATACGGCGGTAGATGACACCAACCTTCTGCGGTTTATCCATGGCGCGGTAATAAACGTAGCCATTATCTACATACAAATCTGTGGGCATTGCCAAAACGCTGTGCGTCATTTCGGCCAGGTAGGCGTGCTCAAAAAAGGCGGCGTTGTAGCGACCAGGTGTGAGGATGACGGAAATGCCGCCGGTGTTGACGCTGGCCATGACGTGCGCCAGCATATCGCCATAGTTGCGGTTATCTACTATATTGTTAGTGGCATAGCTTTGCGGGCTGGCGATGCGGCACAGCTTGCGTGCTATGAGCGGATAGGAGGCACCTGACGGGATACGCAGGTTATCCTCCAAAATATACCATTTTTTGTCCTGCGCCTGCACCAGGTCGATGCCGGAAATGTGCGAATAGATTTTGCCAGGCGGGGTAATACCTGCACATTCGGGCAGATAGCCCTTGGAGGAAAAAACAAATTCCTCCGGGATTACCTTGTCCTTAATAATGTGCTGCTCGTGATAAATATCGTATAAAAACATGTTGAGCGCGTTTACGCGCTGGATTAAGCCCTTTTCGATTTCTTCAAATTCCTTTGCTGTGATGATGCGCGGAATAGCATCAAAGGGAAACAGCTGCTCGTGAAAGACGTTATTTTTGTATATGCCAAATTTAACGCCAAAGCGCGCTAAAAGCTTGTTGATATTGTCGGTGTGTTTTACTAAATCCTGCATATGTCAGCTCTCCTTCCTTCCTCCCTCAACAAAAAA
>CAVKMV010000002.1:14026-43147 GCA_963657675.1 Ruminococcus intestinalis | reverse complement strand
GCTGTAAGCATCCTAGCTTGTACTATTATTGTAGGCTTTTTACCTGCGCGTGTCAAATAGATTTTTCTCTAAACGGCCTGGGAAGTGCCAATTGTACAAAAAGCAACAAAATTAGGTGGCTGGTGGCTTTACCCTACGGTAGATGTGTTATAATGGTAGTAATTAGAGTCATAGGAGAGGGAGAATATTGTGTCAATCTTCAAGATAAATAATAATGGTAGCTGGAAGGCGAATCTGCCAGTCCTGTGGCTGGGAGTGTTTTTGTGTTGCGCCAGCTATACTATGTGTATACCCTTTTTGCCGGTATACCTTTTGCACGAGCTGCACGTTACGCAGGCTGATGTCAACTTTTGGACAGGCATCACCTTTGCTATCACCTTTATGGGCAGCGCGGTGATGGCACCCTATTGGGGCGCATTGGCAGACCATGTAGGACAGCGCAAAATGGCTATCCGAGCAGGCTACGGCCTGGCGCTGACCTATTTTTTGACAGGCGTGTGCCAGGATGTGTACCAGCTTTTGCTGGTGCGTGCTCTTTGCGGCGTTATTGCCGGCTTTGTGCCTGCCTGTATGTCCATGGCCTCGTCCTCCCTGCCCGAGGAGCGCATGGGCTGGGGCATGGGGCTGATGCAGACGGCTGTAGCCAGCGGCACGATTATGGGACCGTTGATGGGCGGTTATCTGAGCAGCTGGTTTGGCATGCGCGCCTCCTTTTATGTGGGCAGCGTGGCGCTGTTTGTGGCGACGAGCGCGGTGATGTGCATTGTGCGTGATATGTCGGTGCTGAACAAGGGCAGGCACGCGGCTGGCAGTCTGCTGGCCGACCTGCGCGAGGCCTTGCACAACAAGGGATTGTTGTACGTTATGGCGATGTTTTTTACCGTACAGACCTGCGTGATGCTCATCCAGCCATTGATTACGCTGTACGTGGGCGAGCTGATGCACGATATGGGTGAGGCGGCCATCAAAATGTCAGGCATTGTTTTTTCGCTGTCAGGCTTCACCGGTATTATCGCAGCACCATTTTGGGGCAAGCGGGGGCAGCGCTTCGGTTATGTGCGCACGTTCTGCGTTGTCACCTTTATTGCCGGCTTCATCAACCTGTTTCAGGTGTTTATCGCCAACGTCTGGCAGTTTGCGACCATCCAGTTTGTCTATGGCCTGTTTCTGGCAGGGGCGGTGCCCAATATTAACGCCAACCTTACGCGGGTCACAGCCAAAAATATGCGTGGCAAGGCCTTTGGCCTGGTGACGAGCGCGCAGCAGTTTGGCGGCGTGGTGGGACCGCTGGCAGGCGGCGTTTTGGGCAGCTTTATGAGCTCGCGCTATGTTTTGGTGACTACTGGCTGCATCCTGATGAGCGTTGCTGTGTATTCTTATTTTACGCGTGTGCGGGGAGCAGCGCAGGAGGAAGCATAAGATAAAAGAATATATTTGTTTAATATAAAAGTGACGACAACTGTTGAAGCTGGTCGTCACTTTTAGCTTGTAGAAAAATGTGCGGAAAAACGTTGCGGGATATAGGCAAAAAAGCAAGAAAAACGTGACAAAAAGCTTGCTGAAAACAAGGAAAAACGTTATAATAGGTATGAAATATGACGTAAAAAACGTTACAAAGGCTCCTCAGAGCTTTTGCTAAGGTCTGTATGTAAATATCTGTTTTAATATAAATTCATAAATTATGCTTCAAGAGGTGAGTTTTATGCTATATCGTAAAGCTTATAACAGATTGTTGGCCTGGAAAAAGGAAAAACGGAAAAAAGCGCTGTGCATAGTTGGTGCCAGACAGATTGGTAAAACAACATTGGTGCGTGAATTTGCCAAGGCAGAATATACAAGCTTTGTTGAAATAAATTTTATTACTGAGCCTTCAGCAGCAGAAATTTTTGCAGGTGATTTGGATATACAAACATTGATGGCTAATCTTACGGCTTATGCACTCAGGCCGATGCCTGTGGGTAAGACCTTGATATTGCTTGATGAAATTCAGGAATGTCCTGATGCACGCACTGCCATAAAGTTTTTGGTTGAAGATGGCCGCTTTGATTATATTGCTACAGGTTCGCTTTTGGGAACACGCTATAAAGAAGTTCATTCGTATCCGGTAGGCTTTGAAGAGCTTTTTTATATGTATCCTATGGATTTTGAAGAATTTTTACTGGCTAATGGTGTGCAAAATGCTACATTACAATATCTGCAAAAATGTTTAAGCAGTCTGCAGCCTGTTCCTGATGCTATACATCAGACGATATGCAGGTTGTTTTATACTTATATCGTAGTCGGAGGTATGCCGGATATTGTGCAGACTTACGTGAATACTCATGATATAGGGCAGGTGGTATTAAGGCAGAAGGATATTCTTGTGCAATACAGGCTTGATATAACAAAGTATGCAATGAATGCTGATAAAACTAAAATAACGATGATTTTTGATAATATACCTGCTCAGCTGGACGATAAAAACCGTCGCTTTATGTTGAGCAGGCTTGCTGATAATGCCCGCATGAACCGTTATCTGGACAGCTTTAAATGGCTGGAGGACGCAGGTGTAGCGCTGCCATGCTATAATGTGACTGCTCCACAGCTACCACTGACGCTGAACACTAAGCATAATTTGTTTAAGTTATATATGTGTGATACGGGTCTTTTATGTGCTGCCTGCCTGGAAAATATTCAGTTTGCCATTTTACAGGGTGATGTGACGCTGAACATGGGCAGTATCTTAGAAAATGTCATGGCGCAGCAGCTAAAAAGTAATGGCTTTAATCTTAATTATTTTGATTCTAAGCGCTATGGCGAATTAGATTTCGTGGTGCAAAATGGCACAGAAGTAGATTTACTGGAAATAAAATCAGGTCAGGACTATAAAAAGCATGCTGCTTTAGATAAAGTCCTGACCGTGAAGGAATGGCAGTTTGGCAAGGCTATTATATTGTGTAAGGGGAATATAGAGCAGGATAAAAATATTGTCTATTTGCCATGGTATATGGTTATGTTTATAAAGCCTACCCAGGTACCTTCCGGCAGCCTGCATGAGGTTGACCTCAGCGCGCTTAATTCCGCGGTCTGGCAGTGAGCCATTGCCGGGCCTGTTCTCCCTTAGGGAAAAGCTGGTGGTCAAACCACATATAAAAGAAGCGTTCTGCGGATACGACGTTATAACCGTCCTGCAAATGGTCGCTGGTGTCAAAGGGATCGGCCATGAGCAGCACGTCGTCGCCTGTGTGCGCCGTGCCCATGCTGTCGTAGCCGATGATGACGCGCCAATGGCCGCCCCAGTCAATGTTTTCGACAATAATCGGCGTGTTGTTTTTTAAATTACTCCTGACAAAGGCGAGGAAGTCCTCGTAGCTGTCGGGAGTTTTGTCTTTTACAGATGAATGCACCTCCCAGCCAAGCTTTGTAAAATAGGCGCACATGCCCTTGGTGTTGGTGCCGACGCTTTTGCTGGTGCCCATAATTTTGGCAACGGTCAGCTCGTCATCAATGGGCTTACCCTTAAAATGGGCAACAACCATGTTAGCGGCAGCAGGGCCGCAGGTGTAGGGAGTGATTTGCTGCGTGGTGGCAAATTTAGTCAAAATGAGCAGGTGATCGTTGGGCTGCAGGTTATAGACATCAGGCTGCGCAAAGTAGGGCGAGCCCTTGATGTCGTGCTTGCCAACAAACTGCGCCGCACCACCTGTAGCTTCACTGCCGGTGATATCGCCGGTGCTAATTGGCATAGCGTCGTATTGCTGCACCAGCCAGGCAAGGCCAGCAATGATTGCAAGCAGGCAGCATATAAGGGTAGTTGTTTTGCTTAGCTTCATGGGGCGTTCCTTTCCGTATCTAACTGGAAGCGGGACAGGTGCTTTTTGGCCGCCTCCAGCAGGGCTTCGTAATCGTTAGGCAGATTACCGCTTTGTACGCGCTGTAAAAGATAGGTAAGGATATCCTTGATCAGCGGCTGCTCTACCATGTGCATAAGGGTAGTGCCCTTTAGGGCCAGGTCGCTGATGGCTACAGGCATGCGTGTGCGTGCCAGCTCTGTAACCTGCCTGCCAAGCTGGCGCCCCTCGGCCATCAGCTGTTTGTTTTCACGGGCGTGGGTCGCGCCCATATCTGCCAAAAACACCTCTGTGAGTAGCTCGTAGGCGTGCGTCAGCTTTACCTGGCTGCGAAAGCCCGCGTTTTGTGCTTCGCCGCGCACCCAGCGCAGCAGCGCGCGCTCGCCTGTCAGCAGCATGGGGGCAAAGCGCATATGCTGCGCCACCAGCCAGGTGATGAGGTGAGTCTGTTCCTTGTTAAAATAAAAGCGTGTCAAAATGCTTTGTGCCATTTTGGCGCTTTCGGCCTCGTGACCGGGGTCTGTGGGCTGGCCCTCCTTGTTCAGCCTGCGGATATGGGGCAGTCCCTTGCCCAGGTCGTGCAGCAAAAGCGCCCAGCGGATTTCCTGCCGGCGGGGGCTGTTATCGATAGCGAGCAGTGTGTGCTCCCAGGTGTCGTATAGGTGAAATTTGGGGTTTTGCTTTAGTCCTACAAGGTGGGCTGCCTCCGGCAAAATGGGAACGTTGGTGTACTGCCCGTTTATGCGCACGCGGCAGCAGGAGGCCAAAACGCCTGTGGCCATCATCAGCATCAGTCCCTTGCCTGCATATTTGGCCAGCAGCAGCTTTTGCAGCTCGGTGCGGACGCGTTCCATTGACAGACCGGCGCAGCGGGCGGCAGGAAAGTCAAAGCCGTGCGGCAGGTAGTAGGGAGTGCCGCTCTGGCCAAAGGGCGGCAGTGCTTCGCAGCCCTCCTGCACGTAGCTGAAGCCAAGCTGGGCAACAAAGCGGCAGGCGCGCAGCATACGCAGAGCATCCTCCTCGTAACGCTTGTGGGCGTTGCCCACGGTGCGCAATGTTTTATTTTGCAAATCCTGCATACCGCCAAAGTAATCATAAAGCTTGCCGTTAATATCCAT
The DNA here is from genome assembly GCA_963657675.1 of Ruminococcus intestinalis. Classification (GTDB taxonomy): domain Bacteria; phylum Bacillota; class Negativicutes; order Acidaminococcales; family Acidaminococcaceae; genus Phascolarctobacterium_A. The sequence goes on along the minus strand of CAVKMV010000002.1, from coordinate 38,199 downwards.
GGCCATAGCGTTGATGGTAAAATCACGGCGGCTCAAATCTTCCTTCAGGGAGGTGCAGAACCAGGTCTCCGAAGGCTTGTGGGCATCGCTGCTGTCATAACGCTCGCCTCTGAAGGTGGTAACCTCGGTGGTGATGCCATCTAAAATAATAACGACGCAGCCAAAATTGTGTCCCAGCTTGTCGATAGTATCCCAATTATGTGAGGCGCAAATGGCAAGCACTTCGTCAGGGGTGGCGCTGGTGGTGATGTCGTAATCGTGCGGCTGCTTGTTCAGCAGCAGGTCGCGCACCGCGCCGCCGACCACGTAGGCCTTGTGTCCTGCAGCCATCAGGGCCAGCAGAATTTTTTTTGTATAGAACGGTAGTCCAAAGCTTTTAGTATTCAATGCCATCATCCTTTAGCTTGTAGTCAACGTTGATACCAAAATATTCCCAGAGGATTTCCTTCAATTCTTCGCCGGTAGAGATTTTATAGCGGTATTTCACGCGGCCGCCCAGGTAGAATTTGAGGTAGTTGCCGCGTATGGTGATATTGCAGTCCTCGCGGAAGATGGACAGCTTTTTGGTGTTGATGAAGGGGGATTTGGGATGGGCATCGCACCAGAAACTGGCAGTGATAAAGTCCTTATCAATTTGCGGTTCCTCGGTAAAGCCCATAAGGCGCTTCCAAATTTTGCCCTTTTCCTTCTGCCATAGCAGCCAGCCCCAAAATTCGCTTTTAGTAAATTTGTATTGGCTGATGCCGTCGCTCTGTACGAGGCCCTCGGTAAGCTCGAGCGGCACGCGCGGGCTTTCGCTGTTCACACCCACGTCAGTAAAGTAGCGTTTGCCGCCAAGGGCAACGCACATAACGCGGTGGCGGCGCAGCTGGTAGGTTTCCATCTTATCGATAAAGCGGGCAGCGAAGCTGGTCACGTCAAAGCCTGACGATTCTAGCAGCCAGTTATACAGGCCGTTAAGCTCAAAGCAGATGCCGCCGCGGTTATGCAGAATAATCTTTTCAAACATATCCTGACGCCTGAGCGAGGTAATTTTGCCGTTCATGCAGTCAAAATTTTCGTAGGGAATATATTTCAGGTGTGCGTCCTGTAATTTAGCGAGCGTAGCAAGGTCGGTGGCGGGCTCTAAATCTGCAAGCTGCAGCTTGCGCAGGTATTCCCGCACCTGCTGGCGCTTCAGGGGACGGCCGTTGATATCGGCGTAATTTGGCATAGCAATCATCTCCGTGCTGGCACCGGCTACTACCGGTGCTTTTTATCTTTCTTTTATTTATTGTAGCATTTATAGACAGATAAATAAACTACCCTTAATCATATTCTGCTAATAGTACAACACATATGAAAAAATATGCCGAAGAAGTCTAGCTATTCCTGGATGGAATAAATGTAATGACAAACAAGAATAAGCTAAAATAAACTATAGTTTTACAAACTAATTCCTAAGTGATATTATAGTAATGGCGATTTTGTTATAAAAAATATTCCTGCCACTACACTCTCAAATAAATTTTTTGGAGGTTTCTTATGGCTTTATTGTCCCTGGTGTTTTTACTTATCGCGATTTTTCTGGGCTTTTTCCGCAAGATGAATACTGGTCTTTTGTCTATCGCCTTTGCCTTGGTGCTGGGGCGGATGGCAGGTATTGCGGACGCAGAAATTATTAAAGGCTTTAATGCTTCCTTATTCCTGATGCTTTTGGGTGTAACCTACCTGTTCAGTCTGGCGCAGCTCAACGGCACGCTGGATTTGCTGGCGCAGAAGGTTATTGCCCTGGCAGGCAGACGAATTTACCTTATACCTATCATAATCTATGTATTTTCTACCATTCTTGCAGCCATCGGTCCTGGCACCGTGCCTACGATGGCCATTATGATGGTGTTTTCTATGGCGCTGGCAGCGGAAATGAAAATCAGCCCGGTGCTTTTGGCCACGCTCACCGCGCTGGGCGCAACTGGTGGCGGTGTATCACCGCTGGCGGCTACAGGTATCATCGGCATCAATTTGTGTGCTGAATTTGGCCTGACCGGTATCGAAAAGGAATTTTTGCTTAATGGCATTTTGGCATCCACCATCTATGCCGTAATAGTGTACTTTTTGCTTGGCGGCTACAAGCTGAAGTCAGGGGCAGAGGGCATGACTAGAGAAATTCCAGCCTTTGACCGCAAGCAGCTGCTGACCTTGGCAGGCATTGTGGCCATGGTGCTTTTGGTAATGGTTTGGCGCATCAACGTGGGCCTGGTAAGCTTTGCCGTAGCAGCAGTCCTGTCTTTTTTGCGTGTATCGGACGAAACCAAGGCACTCAAGCACATTCCCTGGGGAACGCTGCTTTTGATTACCGGCGTTGGTGTTTTGATGCAGCTTATTATTGATTTGGGCGGTATTGATGTATTGTCATCGATTTTGGTTTCGGTGATGAGCGAAAGGACTGCAGCCGCCGTTATGGGAATGACGGCAGGGATTATGAGCTGGTTCAGCTCCACCTCGGGTGTGGTTATGCCTACGCTCATCCCGACGATTCCGCATGTAGCACAGCAGCTTGGCGGCGTTAACCAGCTGGAGCTGGCTTCTACTATTACTATGGTGGCCAACACTGCCTCCATCAGCCCGCTTTCCACAGGCGGAGCCCTGGCACTGGCAGCCTATGCCAGTGCTGCCGTTGACGGCCAAAAGCACCAGCAGCAGCTTTTCCTGCGTATGTTTGGCGTGAGCGCGCTGGGTGTGAGCGTGTTGTGCGTATTCTCGTATTTTGGTATGTTCCATTGGCTGCTGTGATTTTATAGCAGCAGCGTCAGCTCGGGGTGCTGAGCGGCCAGCAGCTTTTTAAGCAGCAGCAGAAGGCTGCCGTTGTAGCTGTTGATACGCTCTGTATGCTTGGGCTGCAGGTAGTAAATAATTTCGTCTGGCGGCGGCTGCGTGAGTGTACGCATGGCTACCCCGGTGCGCTCGTGCAGCAGACGGGCCACGTAGGCCGGGGCCAGCGCCCAATTGTTGGTGCTGGCGATGAAGTATTCCAGAAGCGGCATCTGGTCCAGCACAATGTGTGCTTTGGCTGTGGGGCCGAACCAGTAATCGTGCCACAGGTCATATTCCGGTGTCCAGGGGATGCGGATTTCCTGACGCGGATCAAGGTCGGCAGGGTTTACGGGTGCAGTGCCGTAATCGGCGCGGCTCAAAAAATAAAACTGCGATTTGAAGGCAGGCGTGGTTTCGATGCTTTTGCTGAAGGCGTCGTCCGAAATCAGGGCGAAGTCCAGGCTGTTGTCCTCCAGATGCTCGTAGCATTCACTGGAATGATGCTGAAAAACATGGAGCCTGCATTCGGGGTATTGCAGTAAAAACTGCTGGAACACAGGCTGCAGCAGAATATTGCAGACGCTGCCCACGCAGCCCATGCGCAGGGCGGGGGTGGCAGCGGCACCTGCCAGGCTGCTGCTTTCAGCCAGCAGTGCCTGCCAGCGCTGCGCCAGGGCTATGAAGGCCTTGCCCTCATGCGTCAGCTCTACATAGCGCTGCCCCTTGCGGCGCACGATCAGCGTGCAGCCAAGCTCCTCTTCCAATGCGGCCAGGCGGCGGCTGAGTGCGGGCTGGCTCAAATATAAATCAGCGGCGGCACCCGAAAGGGTGCCGTTTTTTATTACGCTCAAAAAGGCGTTGATTTCACTTTCAGTCATAATGCTCTCCTATTAATATGCATTTTAGTTATATTATAAGCTTGAAATGAGCATTTTACAAATATATTTTCTCGGAGTATATTATACGTATGTTATACATATGGAGGGGACTGACATGCATAAGCTGACAGAAGGAAATATAACAAAACAGCTGCTGCAGCTGGCAATGCCGCTGGTTATCGGCAACTTTTTGCAACAATTGTACAACACTATAGATGCCTGGGTAGTTGGCCGCTATATCAGCCAGGACGCCTTTGCCGCCATCGGCATCGGTGGCACGGTGATGAATCTTTTTATCTTCGTGCTGGTGGGTGCGTGCACAGGCGTAGGCATTATCTGGGCACAGCTGTATGGCAAGGGTGATTTGGCTGCCTTCCGCCGCGAGGGCTTTCAGGCAGTGCTTGCCGGCGGCTGCTTTACGCTGGTGCTCAGCCTGGCGGCGTTTGTGACAACAGAGGAGATGCTGCGGCTTATTGCTACGCCGGACAGCATTCTGCACATGGTCAAGGAGTATCTGCAGGTTATCTTTGCCGGTCTCATCATGACCTTTTTATATAACTATTACAGCACAATGCTGCGCGCTGTGGGCAACACGCTGATGGCGCTGGTGTTTTTGGCAGTAGCGCTGATGGTCAACCTGGTACTGGCACTGGTTTTTGTAGCAATGTGGGATTGGGGCATCAGTGGCGCGGCCTGGGCGACGGTGCTGGCGCAGACGACGTCCGTGGTGCTGTGCAACGTGTATATGCGCCTTTATCAGCCACAGCTGCTATGGAGCAGACAGGATATGCATGTTGACAGGCAGCTGCTAAAACGCACCTGTAATTTTGCCGTGGCTACGGCCATGCACAATTCCAACCTTTACATTGGCAAGCTGCTGGTGCAGGGAGCGGTCAACAGCTGTGGCGTAGACATGGTGGCGGCCTATACGGCGGCTGGCAGGCTGGAGGGCTTTGCCAATTCCTTTGGCGACAGCGGCGCGGCGGCTATGAACGTCTTTATCGGTCAAAACGTGGGCGCAGGCAACTGGCAGCGTGTGCGGCAGGGCTTTGCCAAGGGCTTCAGGCTGCTTTTGGGGCTGGGAATGGTGTATTCGGCTGCGCTTTACGTAGGTGCGGACGCAGGTGTTGCCTTTATGCTTGGCGGCAGCGACCTGCCAGGCTGGGCGCAGGGCGTGCATTATATGCAGATTGTGGCGCTGTTCTACTTTTTGTGCTTCATGGGCAATGCGCTGGCAGGCTACTTTGAGGGGCGCGGCCTTTTGATGATTCCTGTTATCGGCGCGACGGGACATATTACGCTGCGCATTATTTTGTCCTATTTCTTCGCAGGCGAATATGGCCTTGGTGCCGTGGCCTACGCTACCGGCATCGGTTGGCTGGGAGTGGTGTGCTTCTGGAGCTTTTTGGCGTGGAGGGACTTGCGGCGGCAGCAGGGTCAGGACATATCGGCAAAGGGTTTGCACTAGTCGAAAAAAAGTGGACACAAAAAATTGCCGGCAGGACTGAAGCGGCAGTCCTGCCGGCAGATATGTAGGTTAGTCACGCCATGAGGGGGACGGCGTGATTTAGCAAAAATTATTTGAGCAGCTCCTGTGCTACCAGGTGGCCCATCTCGGAGGTGGAGGTCTTCTTCAGACCCTCAGCATATAGATCCGGGGTGCGGTAGCCCTGCTCCATTACGGCGTCGACTGCGGCCTCGATGGCGTCAGCAGCCTCGCCCTGGTTGAGGGAATAGCGCAGCATCATGGCAACGCTGAGAATGGTTGCCAGCGGGTTGGCGATGCCCTGACCGGCAATATCAGGAGCGCTGCCATGGATGGGCTCGTACATGCCGGTGCCGTCGCCCAGGCTGGCGCTGGGGAGCAGGCCGATGCTGCCGGCGATGGTGCTGGCTTCATCGCTTAAAATATCGCCAAAAATGTTATTGGTCAAAATAACGTCAAACTGTCTGGGATTCAAAACCAGCTGCATAGCGCAGTTATCTACATAAAAGTTATTCAGCTCGACTTCGGGATAATCCTTAGCCTGCATTTCGGCAACTATTTTGCGCCACATACGGCTGGAGCCCAAAACGTTGGCCTTGTCAACGCTGGTTACCTTGCCGCGGCGTTTTTTTGCTGCCTCGAAGGCAAAGCGGGCAATGCGTTCCACCTCAGGACGGGTGTAAAGCTCCACGTCGCTGGCTTCCTCCACGCCGTCAGCGTTGATATGCGCTTCGTTGTGCTCGCCAAAGTAAATGCCGCCGGTCAGCTCGCGCACGATTAACAGGTCCGCACCCTCGGCGCGCTCGGTTTTGAGCGGTGAAAGGTGGGCAGTAAAGCGCGAAACCGTCATCGGACGTAGGTTGCAGTACAGCCCCAGGGCCTTGCGGATACCCAAAAGGCCCTTTTCAGGACGGATGGACGGATCCACGTTATCCCACTTGGGACCGCCGACAGCGCCCAAAAGCACTGCGTCAGCAGCCTTGGCGCTGGCAATGGTGGTCTCCGGCAGGGGAACGCCGGTAGCATCAATAGCGCAGCCGCCGATGAGCTGCTTGTCATATTCAATAGTAAAGCCAAATTTTTTGGCAGCAGCGTCCAAAACCTCAACCGCTGCATCTACAATTTCTACGCCGATGCCGTCACCTGGCAGTAAGCAAATCTTCATTATTTTTGTTCTCCTTTAATATAGTTAATCAGGCCGCCGCAGTCGGCAATCCTTTGGATAAATTCCGGCAGCGGTTTGGTCTTGATGGTAATGCCCTTGTTGATGATTTTGATTTCGCCCTTGCTTACGTCAACGTCGATTTCATCACCAGGGGCGATTTTTTCTACCTCAGCGCCAATTTCCAGCACAGGCAGGCCGATGTTGATGGCGTTGCGGTAGAAGATGCGCGCGAAGCTGTCGGCAACGATGCACTTTACGCCCTTAACCTTCAAAACAACGGGAGCGTGCTCACGCGAGGAGCCGCAGCCAAAGTTTTTGCCGGCTACGATGTAATCGCCGGGCTGCACGTTGGCAGCAAAGTTGATTTCCAGGTTTTCCTTGGCATCCTCCATTGCGTGCTCTGCTAATTCCTTAAAGTCGGCAATGTTAAGATATCTTGCCGGGATAATAACGTCTGTATCGATGTGGTCGCCATAACGCCAAACTTTGCTCATTTTACTACCTCCTCGGGGCTGGTGATGTAACCGGTGATCGCGCTGGCAGCAGCGGTGTAGGGGCTGGCCAGGTAAACCTCGCTGTCTACGTGGCCCATACGGCCGCGGAAGTTGCGGTTGGTGGTGGACACAGCACGTTCGCCTGCAGCCAAGATACCCATGTAGCCACCCAGGCAGGGACCGCAGGTGGGGGTGGACACAGCAGCGCCTGCATCAATGAAGGTATCAATATAACCCAGGTGCATTGCCTGCTGGTAAATTTGCTGGGTTGCCGGGATGACGATCATGCGCACATGGTCGCAAACCTTGTGCCCCTTCATGATTTCGGCGGCCTGTGCCAAATCCTCCAGGCGGCCGTTGGTGCAGGAGCCGATAATAACCTGGTCGATTTTGATGCTGTGGCTATCCTTGGCAGGATGGGTGTTTTCGGGCAGATGCGGATAGGCAACGACGGGAACCAGCTCGTCCAGTTTGATATCCAGCACGCGTGCGTACTCTGCATCCTCGTCGGCAGTGACTGCCTGCCAGGGGCGGGTTACGCCGCGCTCCTTTAAAAATTCAATGGTCTTTTCATCGACAGGGAAAATGCCGTTTTTGCCGCCGGCCTCGATAGCCATGTTGCAGATGGTCAGGCGGTCAGCCATAGAAAGCTCGCTGACGCCCTCGCCGCCAAACTCCAGGGATTGGTAGCGTGCGCCGTCAACGCCAATCATACCGATGATGGTGAGGATGATGTCCTTGCCCTTGACGTATTTGGGCAGCTTGCCGGTAAGATTAACCTTGATAGCCTGTGGAACCTTGAACCAGGAGGTGCCGCTGGCCATAGCGCAGCCGATATCGGTCTGGCCCATGCCGGTGCTCAGTGCGTTGAGCGCGCCGTAGGTGCAGGTGTGGGAGTCGGCGCCGATAACGATCTCGCCGGGGGCAACCAGGCCCTTGTCAGGCAGCAGTGCGTGCTCGATGCCCATCTGGCCGACCTCAAAATAATTTTTGATTTCATGCTTGCGGGCAAAGTCGCGCATGCGCTTGCACATAGTGGCGGATTTGATATCCTTGCAGGGGGAGAAATGGTCCGGAACCAGCGCAATTTTGGTTTTGTCAAAAACAGGCTTGCCAATCTTTTCAAATTCGTTGATGGCCGGAGGACCGGTGATGTCGTTTGCTAATACTAAATCTACTTGGGAAACAAGCAGGTCGCCAGCACTGACGCTGTCCTTATGAGCGTGCATGGCTAAAATTTTCTGAGTCATCGTCATTCCCATAGTGTTTACCTCTTCCTTTTTATGCTTAGTTTGCACTGCTGTGCATAAATAATAACAAAAAGCCCCTACCTGCGCCTGCAGATAGGGGCGAAATATCGCGGTACCACCCTAAGTTGTACTTCGTTTTCCTGGTTGCGTAACCAGAGGCCTAACGCTGCCTGGGCGTCTGCCTTTACTTTGTTCAAGGCAGCTGCTCGCGGGTGAGTTCTTTGCCTGCGTGCTGGCGGCTTGCACCAAACGCCGTCTCTCTCAAAGCTGTGGCAGGTAAATTATCCCGGTCCTTGCATTTTCGTGTTTTTAAATTAAAATAAACACTGCACTGTGTTCTTTACATTATCGCAACAAAGGGACTTTTTGTCAAGAGAATTTTTTGTAAGCGTGCAAAATTAACGCTGCGTGTATCGTAGAGGGAGAAAATGTATAGCAGAAAAGCAGTGAAGTATGTTTGCTTGACCATTAATTTAAAAGGCGCGACTGCCTTGTAAGCAGACGCGCCCTATTAGGGAGAAAGGGGAATTAGCTTATTTATTTTCCTGCAGATACTTGTCTACAGCCTGTGCCGCCCCGCGGCCCTCGGCGATGGCCCACACCACCAGGCTTTGCCCGCGGCGGGCGTCACCTGCGGCAAAAACGCCGTGGATGCTGGTCATATAGGTGGCATCATCTGCGGCAATGCTGCCGTTGGCTGCCTTGGCGAATTTGAATTCATCAAACAGACGCTGCTCGCTGCCGGCAAAGCCCATTGCCAAAAGCACCAGCTGCGCCGGCACTACGCGCTCCGTCCCGGGGATATCCACAGGCGTGCGACGACCGTCCACCTGCTTCCATTCGTTCTGGCACAGGCGCACGCCGGTTACGTGGCCGTCCTCGCCCACGAATTCCTTGCTCGTGATGCAAAATTCACGTGCATCCTGCTTGAATTTGTAAATTGCCTCCTCCTGGCCATAATCCGTCTTAAAAACACGCGGGAACTGCGGCCAGGGGTTATCAGCAGTGCGGCTGTGCGGCAGGCAGGGGTTGATTTCGAGCTGACGCACGCTGCGGCAGCCCTGGCGGATAACGGTGGCCATGCAGTCGTTGCCCGTGTCGCCGCCGCCGATGATGACAACATCCTTATCCTTGGCGTCAATGGCCAGTCCATCAGTAAAATTGCTGTCCAAAAGGCTTTTGGTGACGCTGTGCAGGTATTCCTTGGCGAAGTAAATGCCGCTCAGCTCACGTCCCTTTACAGGCAGGTCGCGCGGCAGGGTGGCGCCTGTGCACAGCACCACGGCGTCATGCTCCTCCAGCAGTGTGCTGCTGGCAAGCTTCACACCCACCTCGCTGTTGAGTACAAACTGTACGCCGGCCTCCTGCAGCAGCTTTACGCGGCGCTCTACCAGGTGCTTATCCAGCTTCATGTTGGGCACACCGTACATCAGGAGGCCGCCTGCGCGGTCGGCACGCTCGTATACAGTTACAGTGTGTCCTGCCCTGTTCAGCTCGTCGGCACAGGCCAGGCCTGCAGGACCGCTGCCAATGACGGCTACGGTCTTACCCGTACGCTTTGCCGGCTTATTGGGCTTCACCAGGCCCTGCTCAAAGGCGTTTTCGATAACGTATTGCTCAATGTTGCGGATGGTGACGGGGTTGTTCACCAGTCCTGCGTTGCAGGCACCCTCACAGGGTGCAGGGCAGACGTGGGAGGTGAATTCGGGGAAGTTATTGGTCTTGTTCAGACGGGCGTAGGCATAGGCATCCATGCCGTGATACACCAAATCGTTAAATTCGGGCATAAGGTTGTGCAGCGGACAGCCCGACACCATACGGCCAATCATCACGCCGCTGTGGCAGAAGGGAACGCCGCAGTCCATGCAGCGTGCGGCCTGACAGCGCAGCTCCTTGCTATGCGGCAGGCTGCTGGTCTTGATTTCGTCCCAGTCCTTAATGCGTTCGGCGGGAGTGCGCAGCGCAAGCTCCTCACGCTTATATTCCATAAATCCTGTTGGCTTACCCATTATGCCTTCACCTCCTCAAAAACCTTGAGCGTGGCCTCATCCATGCCCAGGCCCTGCTGCAGATACTCGTTGAGCCTTTGCATTACCAGCTTATATTCCTTGGGGATGACCTTGACGAACTTGTCCTGATATACATCCCAGTTATCCAAAACCTCCAGCGCCAGCTTGCTACCGGTGTATTCAGCATGCTTTAGCAGCATCTTCTTCACCGTTAGGCTGTCGCTGATTTCCTCCAGCTTTTCCAAAAGTACGATTTCCTTATTGCAGTAGCTGGCAAAATCGCCCTGCAAATCCAAAACATAGGCCGTGCCGCCGCTCATGCCTGCGGCAAAGTTGCGCCCTGTGCGGCCAAGGATGACCACGGTGCCGCCGGTCATATATTCGCAGCCATGGTCGCCTACGCCCTCAACGACGGCGTTTACACCGCTGTTGCGGATGCAGAAGCGTTCGCCCGCGGTGCCGCTGATGTAGGCCTCGCCGCTGGTGGCACCATAAAAGGCGACGTTGCCGATGATAACGTTTTCGTGCGGATTAAAGCGCGCCTCGCTGTCGGGGTAGATAATCAGCTTACCACCTGAAAGACCCTTGCCCACATGGTCGTTGGCATCGCCCTCCAGTTCCAGCGTTACGCCCTTGGGTAAAAAGGCACCAAAGCTCTGGCCGGCGCTGCCCTTAAAGTGCAGGTTGATGGTGTCGGCAGGCAGGCCGTCAGCACCATAGCGGCGGGTGATTTCGCTGCCTAAAATCGTGCCGACGACGCGGTCGGTATTTTTAATCGGCAGCGTGATAGAGATGGGCTTTTTGCTTTCCAGGTTACTGCTGCAGATATCCAAAAGCTCACGCATATCCAGCGATTTTTCGAGCTGATGGTTTTGCTTTTTAGTGCACACCTGGCTGGCACCGGGCTCCACCTCTGGTTTATACAACAGCGGCGCCAGGTCCAGGTTCTTGTTTTTCCAGTTGCGTTCTTCTGCTGGCTTGGGCAGCAGCACCTCGGTGCGTCCCACCATTTCATCAATAGTGCGGAAGCCCAGCATAGCCATATATTCGCGCACCTCCTGCGCGATGAAATGCATGAAGTTGACAACGTATTCCGGCTTGCCATGGAAGTTTTTGCGCAGCTCGGGATCCTGCGTAGCCACGCCCATGGGGCAGGTGTTGAGATTGCATACGCGCATCATAATGCAGCCTAAGGCTACCAGCGGTGCAGTGGCGAAGCCAAACTCCTCGGCACCCAAAAGCGCGGCGATGATTACGTCGCGACCCGTCATCAGCTTGCCGTCAGTTTCCAGCGTTACGCGGTCGCGCAGGTTGTTCAGCAAAAGCGTCTGGTGTGTTTCCACCAGACCCAGCTCCCAGGGCAGACCAGCGTGGTTGATGGACGTGCGCGGTGAAGCGCCCGTACCGCCATCATAGCCGCTGATGAGGACGACGTCGGCACAGGCCTTGACTACGCCTGCGGCGATGGTGCCAACGCCCACCTCGCTCACCAGCTTGACGCTGATGCGCGCGCGGGGGTTAGCGTTCTTTAAGTCGTGGATGAGCTCTGCTAAATCCTCGATAGAATAAATATCATGGTGCGGCGGTGGCGAAATCAGGCCGATGCCCGCAGTCGTGCCGCGGCATTCAGCAATCCAGGGATAGACCTTGCCGCCGGGCAGCTGGCCGCCCTCGCCAGGCTTGGCACCCTGGGCGATTTTGATCTGGATCTCGTCTGCGTTCACCAGATAATTGCTGGTGACGCCAAAGCGGCCGCTGGCCACCTGCTTGATGGCGCTGCGCTTGCTGTCGCCGTTGGGCAGCGGTGCGAAGCGCCCGGGGTTTTCGCCACCCTCGCCCGTGTTGGACTTGCCGCCGATGCGGTTCATGGCGATCGCCAGACATTCGTGCGCCTCCTGGCTCAGCGAGCCATAGCTCATAGCGCCGGTCTTGAAGCGGTGGCAGATGCTTTCTACGCTTTCTACCTCGTCTATATTCACAGGCAGACGCTGCGGCGTAAAGGTGAGCATGCTGCGCAGGTTTTGGTTAGCAAAGCTTGCGCTGCGCAGCTGCTTGCTGAATTCCTTAAACAGCTTATAATCACCTGTCTTGCAGGCCTCCTGCAGCTTGACGATCGTCTGGGGATTGAGCACATGCTGCTCGCCGCCGTTGCGCCATTGGTAATGTGAGCCCGATTCGTAACCAAAAAGGTCAATATCACCTGCAGCGAAGGCAGGGGCGTGACGCATAGCCACCTCCCTGGCGATTTCGTCCAGGCCGATGCCCTCCAGGCGCGAGGGTGTACCTGTAAAGTATTCGTCAATGACGCTGCTGCTGATGCCGATGGCTTCAAAAATCTGTGCGCCACGGTAGGACTGCACCGTCGATATACCCATTTTGGACAAAATTTTGGCAATGCCGTGGGTGCAGGCGCTGATGTAGTTTTCGCTGGCCTTTTCGTAGCTTACGTCCAGCATACCGTTTGCGCACATGCTTTCCAGGCTTTCAAAGGCCAGGTAGGGGTTGATGCCGCTTACGCCATAGCCTAAAAGCAGTGCCAGGTGGTGCACCTCGCGCGGCTCGGCCGATTCTATAATAATGGAAGCACGCAGACGCGTACCGTTTTTAATCAAATGATGGTGCAGACCGGCACCGGCCAAAAGGGCAGGCACGGCGGCCATTTCCTTGCTGATGCCGCGGTCAGACAAAATCAGGATGCATTTGCCCTCAGCAATGTATTTATCAGCAGCGGCAAAAATAGCGTCCAGTGCCTTGGCAAGGCCTGCGCCGCCCTCGTCTACTTTATAGAGCATGGGGATGGTGGCTGCCTCGAAGTTAGGGATGTTCTTCAGCTTGGCCAGCTCGATGTTACTCAGAACAGGCGATTCTGCCGCAATCAGGCGGCAGCTTTCGGGCTGCGGGTCGATAAAGTTCAGCTCGGGACCGATGGCGCTGGTGGTGTCGGTAAACACCTCCTCGCGGATAGCGTCGATAGGCGGATTGGTGACCTGCGCAAAGAGCTGCTTAAAGTAGTTATACAAAAGCTGCGGCTTTTCGCTGAGCACAGCCAGAGGTGCGTCGTTGCCCATAGCTCCCAGCGGGTCGATGCCCTTTTGCGCCATCGGACGCAAAAACTTCGTCAAATCCTCCAGCGTATAGCCAAAGGCACGCTGGCGCTGCACAAGCGTCTGTGCATCGGTCACAGGCAGCTCGCCCTTGAGTGGGATGTTTTTGAGCTTGATGGAATTATCGTCCAGCCATTTACGGTAGGGATGCTCGCCAGCAATCTTGTGCTTGATTTCATCGTTGCCGATGATGCGTCCCTGCTCCGTATCAATTACCAGCATACGTCCGGGGCGCAGGCGGTCCTTCTTCACGATGGTCGCAGGGTCGATATCCACTACGCCTACCTCGGAGGCCAGCACGATGGTGTTATCGTTGGTTATGTAATAGCGTGAGGGACGCAGGCCGTTGCGGTCCAGGGCGGCGCAAATCACGCGTCCGTCCGTAAAGGCCATGGCGGCAGGGCCGTCCCAGGGCTCAATCTGCGAATTGTGATATTCAAAAAACGCCTTCAGGTCATCGTCCAGATGCGGGTTTTTGCCCCAGGGCTCCGGAATCATCATCATAGCGGCGTGGGGCAGACTGCGGCCGCTCATCAGCAAAAATTCCAGCACATTATCAAACATGCCCGAATCGGAGCCGGTTTCGTCCACGATTGGCATAATCTTTTGGATGTCGTTACCCCACAGGCTGTTGCCGCACATCGTCTGACGCGCGCGCATCCAGTTGATGTTGCCGCGCAGGGTGTTGATTTCGCCGTTATGCATCAAATAACGGTAAGGGTGCGCACGCTCCCAGCTGGGGAAGGTGTTGGTGCTGAAGCGAGAATGCACCAGCGCCAAGGCTGTTTCGATGCTGCTGTCCTCCATGTCGGCATAAAAGGTGCGCAGCTGCTCGGTCGTCAGCATGCCCTTATAAACAATGGTACGTGCCGATAGGCTGCTCACATAAAAGTATTTGCCGCCGCGCAAATTGCCGTAACGGATGTAGTTTTCGGCCTGACGGCGGATAATGTACAGCTTACGCTCAAAGGCGTTGTCGTCAATATCCAGCCTGTCGAGCACGTCCTGCGAAGGCTTAATAAAGATTTGCGCCATGAAGGGCATGCTCTGGCGTGACTTTTCGCCCAAAACCTCCGGGTGTACGGGCACGTTGCGCCAGGCAATAACGCTTTGGCCGTTAGCCTCTACAATACGCTCAAAATGGCGCTGCACGTTTTCGCGTTCCACCACGTCAGGTGGCAAAAAGATAAAGCCTACAGCGTATTTGCCGGCCTCTGGCAGCTGCACGTCATGCTTGGCACATTCCTTGACAAAAAAGTTATGCGGAATCTGCAGCAGTACGCCGGCGCCGTCACCGCTGTTCATATCGGCGCCCTGACCGCCGCGGTGGTCCATGTTGTGCAATACCACCAACGCCTGTCGCAAAATTTTATTAGACTTCTTGCCCTTGATATTGGCAACCACGCCAACACCGCAGGCATCGTGTTCAAACCAGGGGTCATACAGCCCCTGCTTCTTGGGCAGCGAAGTGTTCATAATCAGTTCCCCTCTCACTAGTATCCTCGTTAGTAGTCCTTTTGAAGACTACTACAGAAATTGTAATTCTAATTATATAACGTCACTTTTCTTAATGCAAATTGTATACATGTATATTTTAACATCTGACGAAAGTTCTACAAGAGCCAATTTTCTGAACACACTTCTTATTTTAGGGTAATGCGTTTTTGCAGTCATAGATATCGCCATACAGGATATGTGCACCAAGGTTTCCTATATTATCATTAGCAATTTTGTCAGTGCGCAGGGGTGCCAACAGCCTTTTCTGTAACATCTGTTACGTCTGCACCTGTTCAAAAAGAATTTTTTACAAAATCAAAGAAAAATGTTGAATATAAAACAAGAAAGGATTAAAATGTTGCTACATCAACAAAATAACTCTGAGAGGTGGAAATTATGACAGTTGGTAGCAGAATATACTTAAAAAAATGTGAAGACGGATTGGCATTGGCAGCGGAGTTCGCAAAGATCCCGACAGCCAACATTGCTGACACCATGGGCCGCTCCTGCGCCCTGCATCCGCGCATCAGGCTTTATTCCGCACCGCAGCAGCCGGTAACGGCAGGCATCGCGCTCACGGTCAAAACTCGCGGCGGTGACAACCTTTTGATTCATGCGGCACTGGATATGGCCAAGGAGGGCGATGTTATCATCGTCTCCAATGAGGGCGGTGTGGATAACCGTTCCCTGATGGGTGAGATTATGTTTACCTATGCCAGCTACAAAAAGCTGACCGGTCTGGTCCTGGACGGTCCTATCCGTGACGTGGACGCGGCCAGGCAGATGGCGCTGCCGATTTACGCTACAGGCACTACCCCGGGCGGTCCCTACAAGGAAGGCCCCGGCGAGGTCAACGTACCCATTTCCTGCGGCGGCATCAGCGTCAACCCTGGCGACATCGTGGTTATGGACAGCGACGGCGTCATCATCATCCCGCTCAAGGATGCACCCGAGGTGCTAGCAGCAGCGCAAAAGCTGCAGGCTAACGATGAGGCCAAGGTTATTGCCGCCGGCAACGGCACTGCCAAACGTGAATGGGTGGGCAAAAAGCTGACAGCCAAGGAAATTGAGATTATTGATGATATGTATTAAACAGCTGTAAGGCAAAAGTTAAATGGGGGGATAAATCATGAATGCATTATTTTTTGACAAAAAGCACCTGCCCTACCGCGTAGGTGTGTGTTTCATCCTAGGTATTATCGCAGGCCTTTTCTTCCACGATTTTTCGGTGTGGGTGAAGCCTGCAGGCGATTTGTTTATGAATTTGATTAAGATGCTCATCGTACCTGTTATCTTCTTCAGCGTTACGAGCGGCATCGCGGCGATTGGCGACGTGCAGCGCCTCAAGCGCATAGGCACCAAGGTCGTAGTTGTATATGTAGCGATGACGGTCATTGCCTGCCTCATAGGCATCGTCATGGTAAACATCACGCATCCGGGCGTGGGCTTTACGCTTGAAAATATGCAGGCCTTTGATGCTTCCAAGGTCAAAACGCCGTCCTTCACCAACTTCCTGTTTGACATGGTTCCTGTCAACATCGTCATGAGCATGGCCAAGCAGCAGATTATGCAGATGATCTTCTTCACCGTGCTGGTGGGCGTTGCCCTGGTTATGCTGGGCGAAAAGGTTGCAGGCGTAACCAAAATCTTTGATGAATGCGCTCAGATTATCTACAAAATGCTGGATATCGTCATGATTTATTCCCCCATCGGCGTTTTTGCCCTGATGGCTAACACCACTGCCGTTTTTGGTCCCAAGCTGTTTGGCGTGCTGGCCAAGTTCGTCTTTACCGACTGGACAGGCTGCCTGCTGATTTGGCTGAGCATGAGCGGTGTTGTGTGGGCCTACACTAAGGTTAACTACCTGCAGATGTGCAAATCCATGATTCCTATCTGGGTTAACACCATCGCCACCAACTCCAGCGCCGGCACCATCCCCATTACGCTGGACGTTACTACCGAACGTCTCAAGGTGCCGATGTCCATCGCATCCTTCTCCATTCCGTTGGGCGCCACCATCAACCTGACCGGCGCAGCACTTTATAAAACCATCCTGGCCTTCTTTGTAGCCGAAATTTACGGCCTGCAGCTGACCATTGACCAGATTTTGATGATTATTATGATTTCGACGATTATGTCCATCGCCGCACCCGGCATCCCTGGCGGTGGCATCGTAACCGGCGCTATCTTCCTCAACCTGCTGGGCCTGCCCATGGATTTGATGGGACCGATCGCAGGTATGTACCGTTTGATTGATATGTCGCACACCACCGTCAACGTATCCGGTGACGTTATGGGCACCATGCTGGTAGCCAAAAACGAAGGCATCTGGGACGGCAGCGACTTTAACAAAAGCTTAGAATAATTTAGGAGGCAAGAATAATGTTAGCAGAAAGAATGAAGCACTTTTCCGGTTCCCCGACCTCTGCTCTGATTGCTAAGGTGGCAGAGCTGAGGGCGCAGGGACAGAATATTATTTCGCTTAACGTGGGCGAGCCTGACTTTGGTACGCCGGATAACATCAAATGCGGCGCAATCAAGGCCATCGTGGACAACTTCACCAAATACACCGCTGGCAACGGCATTATCGAGCTGCGCAAGCTCATTGCCAAAAAGCTTAAGGAAGACAATAACCTGGAATATACCACTGATGAGATTTGTGCCACTGTTGGCGCAAAGCAGGCTATCTTCAATTCTGTTATGGCTATCGCCGGCCCTGGGGATGAGGTGATTCTGCCTATTCCCTGCTGGGTAAGCTACACTGAAATGATTAAATTTGCCGGTGCTAAGCCTGTGTTTGTACCTGTAAGCGAGAAGAACGGCTACGACCTGGATGTTGACGCTATCGCTAAGGCTATTACTCCCAATACGCGCGGCATCATCATCTGCACCCCTAACAACCCCTCCGGCGCGGTGTACAGCGAAGCAACGCTGCGCAAGCTGGCAGCACTGGCTGTGGAGCATGATTTTTACATTATCGCCGACGAAATTTACGAAAAGCTGATTTACGACGGCGAAAAGCATTTTTCCATCGGCTCCATCTCTAAAGAGGTGTGGGAGCACACAATCACCGTTAACGGCTTTTCTAAGGCCTATGCCATGACTGGCTGGCGCTTAGGCTACGTTGCCTCTACCAAAGAGGTAATTGACGGCATCAAAAAGATTCAGAGCCAGACGACCAGCGCCACCAGTGCTATCTCGCAAAAGGCAGGCGTGGCAGCGCTGGCAGGACCGCAGCACGATCTGCAGGTCATGGTTGCCGAATTCGACAAGCGCCGCAAGTATATGCTGCAGCGTCTGGCCGAAATGCCCGGTGTAACCTGCACCACCCCCAAGGGAGCGTTTTACCTGCTGCCCGACTTCAGCTGCTACTTTGGCAAAAAGTATAAGGGCACGGAAATCAAAAATGCTGTCGACTTTGCTAACACGCTGCTGGCGGCTGAGCTGGTAGCCCTGGTACCTGGCGAAGCCTTCAACATCCCCGGCAAGGTGCGCATGTCCTATTCCAATTCGCTGGAAAACCTGGGCGCTGCCATGGACAGAATCCAAAAGTTCGTTAGCGAGCTGCAGGACTAAAAATATAATATTGGCGCTTAGGCCTTTACAAGGGTGCCTTCTGCAGGCTGCAGGAGGCACCTGTTTTTTGGAATAGATTTTTGCAATGTTTAACACTTTTCTATTCCAAAACGCATTGCGCCCGGCAGGCGCCAGTTTTTATTTGCATAAGTAATGGCGCCTGTGTATAATTAAAGCTAGCTACGTAAGGAAGGTGCGAGATTATGGAAAGCCTGAAGAAAAAGATTCAGACAATGAACCTAACGAAAACCGAAAAGCTTATCGCCGATTACATTGTCGATAATATGCATACGATTGGACTGAGCACTGTGACTGACGTGGCCTTGAGGATTGGCGTCAGCGACACGTCTGTTATCCGCTTCATCCGCAGCCTGGGCTTTAGCGGCTTTGCCGACTTCAAGCGCACGATGAACGAGCGCATGCTGGAGCAGTACAACGCCAATTTGTCGCCCATGCAGAAGTTTACCAACACCACCGAAAAGCTTAAGGGTGACAGCGTCATCAATGAGGTGTTTTATCATGCGATGGATAACCTTTCCAGCACGGTTCTGGAGCTGGACGAGGATTTGATCAACAAAATTGCCGACTGCATGCTGGCCAGCCGCCACAAATACATTGTGGGCTTTAGGGGCACCAGCTGCTGCGCCGATTATTTTTACCGCAAGGCGTTATTCTTTTTGCCGCACCTGGTGCTGTGCGACAAGGCCGAAAGCTCGGCGATGGAGATGCTGGTGGATATTACCGGTGAGGACTGCGTTTTGATGTTTTCCTTTCCGCGTTATTCGGAGCTGAATTTTTCTATTTTAGACCTGGCCAAAAAGCGCGGTGCGAAGGTGATCATCGTCACTGACCGTGTTACCTCGCCCCTGGCCGCCTATGCCGATTTTTTGGTGACGACCAATATCAGCGGCGTAGGCTTTACCAATTCCTACGTGGTGCCCCTGTGCTTTGCCGAGGCGCTGGCGATTTTGGTGGGGCAGAAGGCCGGCGGGGAAGCAGCACCGCGGATGGAGGATTTGGATACCTATATCTACAAAAATAAGCTCTACTAAGGCTTATGCTTATATTAAGGAGGAATGTGCGATGCGTTTTTATACAGCGATGATAGATGGCAGTGAGGAAATCCTGGTGGGCTTTGCGCCTGGCGCTACGGCCTACCGTCTGCCGCTTTTGGCACGCTTGGCGCCGGAGCTGGCCTTTGCTGATATGAACGGGCTGATTTTGGGTTATAACGACGGCATCAAGGCCAAGCTGGAGCAGCTGGCCGCTAACGAGGACGTGCTGACCGCCGCCGCGGTGGATATTGCGCAAATTAAGCTTTTGGCTCCCATCGTGCGTCCGCGTCAGGACGTGGTCTGCCTGGGCATTAATTATGACGCCCACGCGCAGGAGGCAGGACGCTTTTCGGACGAAGCCTTTGGCGGCGAGCGTCCCTACACTATTTATTTTTCTAAGCGCGTAAACCGTGCCACTGCGACCGGCGAGCCTGTGCCTGCGTATGCAGGACTGGTGGACAGCCTGGATTACGAGGCCGAGCTGGGCGTAATTTTGAGTAGCGACGCCAAGGGCGTCAGCAGGGAAGAGGCTCGCAGCCATATTTTTGGCTATACCATCATTAACGACATCAGCGCGCGCAATTTGCAGACGCGACACAAGCAGTGGTATCTGGGCAAGAGCCTCGATGGTTTCACCCCCATGGGTCCCTGCATCGTGACGGCGGATGAGATTGGTGACGAGCAGGCGCTGGATATCAGCAGCACAGTGAACGGCCAGCTGCGCCAAAGCAGCAATACGCGCTACATGATTCAGACGGTGTGCGGTGCGATTAGCGAGCTGTCGCAGGGCATGACGCTGGAGGCGGGGACGATTATCGCCACGGGGACGCCTGCAGGCGTAGGCATGGGTATGACGCCGCCCACCTTTTTAAAGCATGGCGATAAGGTTGTCTGCGAGATTGAAAAGATTGGCAGGCTGGAAAATTATATAGACTAATTAGCTAAAGGACTGTTGTGCCTAAAGCAAAAAGGCTCCCCGGCTAAGGGAGCCTTTTTGTCATGTTTAAGGTTAAAGTCTCCCATGTTAGGGGAGGTGCCTGCAAAGCAGGCGGAGAGGTTTCCGCAGGAGTATGCATGTAATCAGCAAAGCTCTCTGTCACTATAAAAAGAAAGCCTTTTATTTTCCCTGCAGCTCCAGGACCACTATTTCAGGTGCTACCTCGGTGCGCACAGGCGGACCCCAAAAGCCGTAGCCGTTGCTGGTGACGGCGGTGAGACTGCCAAAGTCTGTGCGTCCGTAATCCAGCTTATACATACGCTTGGTCACCAGGCGGTTGGGGAAGAGCTGGCCTGTGTGCGTGTGGCCTGCCAAATACAGGTCATAGCCTGCCTGGGCGGCGGCGCTGTGCCTGCGTGGCTGGTGGTCCATGATGATGCTGTAATAGCTGCTGTTGGCGCCGGCGAGGGCGAAAATGCTATCCGTGGTGCGGTTATGCACCCAGTCGTCAATGCCTGTGATTTTCAGCCTGCCGTCAACAACTGCGTCCGCGTCCTTGAGCACGTGGATGCCGTGCTCCTTTAGCATCTGTCCCCACAGCAGGGGATTATCTATGTATTCGTGGTTGCCAAAGCTCATGTAGGTGCCATGCGGCGCGCTGATGCGTGCCAGTGCTCCCAGCGAATCCTGCTGTGTGACGTAAAAGATTTTTTCGTCAATGACATCGCCTGCAATGAGCACCAAATCGGGGCGCAGGGCGTTGACGCGTGCAGCGAGCGTGGCGGCGTAATTATAGCCCAAAATGCGGCCCAGGTGGATGTCCGTTAAAAAGACAATTTTATAGTGCGTTCCTGCAGGAAGCTTATTGGTGACGATGCGTTCGGTGCGGACTGTGGGATGAAAGGCGCGCCAGCTGCCCCAGGCGATGAAGCAGGCGATGCAGGCAAGACCTACGGCGGCAATTTTGGTGTTGGGCAGCTGCGCACCCAACGCCTTGGCAGCAAGCCAAGCCAGACCGTGCAGGGCGGCCAGCAGCAGGGTGTAATAGCCAAAGGCAATCCACAGGCCTTCCAGCCAGGCGGACGCGCGTGTAATGAAAAGCGGCGTGGATGGCGGCAGCAGGACGCTGATAGCGGTGTTGATGGCCAAGAGCCAAAAGATTATGCCAAAGGCCCAGCTGCGGGCAAAGGCAAAGCCTTGGCGGTAGTAAATATAACCCAAAAGGCTCATGATAAAATCTATCGAGCCGATAAAAAGTAAAATACGCATAGACAGCTCCTTTAATTATAGCTTGTGTAAAATAACAGCACCTATATTATACTGTCTGAAGCACGCTCTAAGTCAAGTGATAGTTGTGAAGAATAAGCAAAAAAGGTACGGCGTTACGCCGTACCTTTTTAAGCTATAGGTTGGATACAAGCGGATTGGCATCCGCTTGTATATGAGTATCCATAAGCCTTTTGGGGTTAAGCTTACGGGTTGGGACTTAGAAGCTGTAGCGGATGCCTGCGTTCCACTGCCAC
This sequence comes from Ruminococcus intestinalis, assembly GCA_963657675.1. Lineage (GTDB taxonomy): Bacteria > Bacillota > Negativicutes > Acidaminococcales > Acidaminococcaceae > Phascolarctobacterium_A. Next base: position 16,432 of record CAVKMV010000002.1, on the reverse strand, counting down.
GGGGTAGCAACGCTGCCGCCGTAGGTCTTTTCTACGTCGAAGTACAGGTGGGTGGCATCGCTCAAATTGATGTTGGTGCCAACGCCAACCTCCCACCAGCCGCCGCCGAGGTCTTGCTCATATTTGTAGGAGCCTGCGCCGGTCTTGCTCATGGTTACGTCGGTTTCACCGTCAAAGTCGTACAGGTAGGAGGCGCGTACATAAACGTTGCCCTGCTTGAGGTTTTGACCCAGGGCGAAGCCAAGGCGGGCAACCAGGCTGTCCATGCCCTCCTGGCGCACGTTGGCGCCCTTGCTGGTGGTGTAGTTGGCGCTGCTAACCTTGCCGTAGGTCAGCTCTACCTGGGGCTCCAGCCACAGGCCGCTGTCCTTGGTGAAGCGCTTGCCATATTCAGCGCTGATGCTGTAGCCGTTGGTTTCGTAATCGGCATCGCCGACTGCTGCACCGATGGTATTGTAATCGTGGTCCATGCGGGCGTATTTGGCAATTAAATCAATAAAGCTGCCATTGTCTGCCAGGTAGCTGCCATACAGTGCTACGCCGGTGTGCTTGTTATCGCCGCTGCCGGTGCTGAAGCTGCTGCTGCCTTCGGTGCGGGTGAGGGCAACGCCCACGGTCCAGTTGGGGTTGACGCTCAGCTTTTCATCATAACCAACCTGGTAGTAGTTGTATTGGTTTTTGATGTTCTGCGAGCCATATTTGCTTTCGCCGCGTGCCATGCGTGCCCAGGCGCCGTGTTGGCCTTTGCTGTCACGCAGCTCGCCCAGGCGCTTGTTCATATCGTTGTTTTCCTGACGCCAGGTCATGAGTGCCAGGCTGGCCATGTCGCTGACACCACGGTTGGTGCCATTTTCGTAGGTCTTGACGCTGCCTGCGGCAATGCTGCCATTCTCGTCAAGGCTGGCACTGAAGCCGCCATTGATGTCGTTGGCTTCGGTGGTGACGGTGTCAGCAGCGCTTTGCTCTTCATCGCCATTTGTGGTGATTACAACGTCTGCCAAATCCTGCAGGGTGGCTTCGCCGCTGGCGATTTGGTCTGTAATATCGCTGCTGCCGTTGACGTTAATCGTAGTGTCCTCGTCCTTTTCGCCCACAGTAACCTTGTTGTCCAGGGAATTGGTGTTGACGGTGCCGCCATCGCCGTCCAATTTACCGACATTGAGCGTGGTGTCGCTGCCGTTCAGGTTGATGGTGCCATCGTTTTCGGTCAGCTCGTTAATAGTAAGCTTTTGGCCTTCGCCCTCTACGTTCAGTGTGGCGTTATCCAATTCGACAACTCCGGCATTAAAGGTTGTTACATCCTCCTGCACGTCGATGCTGCCGCCGCCAGAAACCGTGGCGTTATTAACAAAGCTGTCGCCTGTCATGTTCCAGGTGGCGCCGTCGGCGATGGCTACGTTAAAGCCGGTGACATTGCCCTGGTAAGGAGATTTGTTTAATTCTACAGAGTGCTGGTATGCGTCATCAGCTTCACTATTCTTATATTCCTGATAAGCAGTGCCTGTCCAGGAGGAGCCCTCGCCCGTCAGGTTAAGGTTGACGTTGGCGTTGATGATGCTGCCGCTGCTGTGGCCGTTTTCCGGTGTAGCGGGTGTTTCAAAAACAACGTCACCGTTAATTACAGTTGTGTGCTCGCCGTCGGTGTTGATGTTGACGGTGGAATTGCCACGCACGTCAATGGCATTGGTTGCTTCAATGGTGGTGTCGCCAACAAGGCTTACCTGGCCGTTAGAAAATGCCACGATGCCCTTTTCGGTACCATTCAGCTCAATTTTATCAGCCGTGATGGATATGCTGGCTGCATTTGTCGGGGCAGCAGTGCTTTCGGTGTCATTTTGTGCCCAGATTACGGCACCGGATTCGCTGGTATTAGTGATAGCTACGTCGTTTGCATTGATCGTTAAATTACCGCCAAGAAGCGACTCAACTGCCGCATCGGTGGCATTGGTAGAAGCGTTGGTGATAGCTACCTTTTCAGCGTTTATTTTTATGCTGCCGGTTTCACTAGCCGTGAGAGCAAAATATTTAGTATTTGCTGTAAACTCATCTACATTGATATTTAATTCGCTACCATTGTTTTTAACGCAAACTCCCATGGTATTGGGCGTGTTTAATTCAAATTTTTGAGAATAAACGTTCATTTTGGCACCGCCGCCGATATATACCATGCCAGCTAAGAAGGTACTGCTATTGGAGGTAGTGCCTTTTATCGTAAGCTGTTGAAGCTGCTTGTCACTAGTACCGAAATTGAGGATACTGTTATTGTTCCATGCATAGACATCGCGGAAGTTATTTTTGGAGTTGTCTATAGTAACAGAGCCTTCACCTGTGAAGCTGAGTGTTTTGGCATTAGCGAGAGCAACGATTATCGCATCAACTGTGCTGTCGGTATTTTCGGTATAATTA
>CAVKMV010000002.1:0-14016 GCA_963657675.1 Ruminococcus intestinalis | reverse complement strand
CTGCTGCCAGCGCGCTGCCGCTCATCCCCACGACGGCCGCAGCCAGCACGCTGCACAAAACCTTTTTCTTTAATTCATAGCCAGATTTTTTCATAAAAAACACCCTACCTTTCATAAACCCATAAACAGCCGCAGCTACAAGACCATAGTCTTATGATTTGCGGCAAATAGCCTTTGCTGCCCCTTGGATAAGCAGGCACCAAAGCTTGAATTATGAACCAAACTTTATTTGTATTTTAATCAGCAGCAAACTTGTTGTCAAGTGCGGCAATCAACAACTGTACGTGTAATAGACTAATTATAGCAAAAGTAATGTTAACTATAAGACATAAATTCAAAAAAAAAAAAAAATAGAAGCTTTGGCTATTTTTACAGTTTTTGCTCTCGTGGGTGCAGTAAATTTAATTTTATTTTGACCTGGCAGCTATTCTTATTTTGTATAAAATGAAACAAAAAATCACTCCCACGAATGGACATGGCAGTGCGTCTGTCTTGTGGGGAGTGATTTGCTTTGCGTTTGCTCCGTATAGTTTTTTATTCGGGTATTGCGCCTACGCCAGGCAGGATGACGGAGGGACGATAGGAAAATTCCTTAATGTTTTCCAGCGTGCTCACGCCGCTCAAAACCAGCGCGGTCATCAGGCCGCTTTCCATGCCGGCGACGATGTCGGTGTCCATGCGGTCACCAATCATGGCGGCGTCCTCGGAGTGCACGTCCAAAAGGCGCAGGCCCGTGCGCATCATGAGCGGGTTAGGCTTGCCCACGAAGTAGGCCTTTTTGCCCGTAGCCAGCTCGATGGGCGCCACCAGTGCGCGGCAGGCAGGGATGATGCCAAAATCCGAAGGGCCGGTGAGGTCGCTGTTGGTGGCTACCAGGCGCGCGCCCTTGTTAATCAGGCTCACGGCCTTGATAATCATGTTATAGTTGTAGGAATTTGTTTCACCCACCACGACGTAGTCAGGGTTGACGTCGTTCATGGTGATGCCTGCATCGTACAGCGCGTTGACCAGGCCGGGGGCGCCAATGACGTAGGCACTGCAGCCGGGGGCCTGCGAATGGATGAACTTGGCGGTGGCGAGGGCGCTGGTGTAGAAATGGCTTTCGTCCACGTCCAGGCCCAGACGCAACAGCTTTTGCTGCAGCTCCTTGGGGCTGCGCTCGCTGGAATTGGTCAAAAACAAAAAGCTTTTGTTTTCCTTGTAAAGCCAGCTCACAAAGGCACCAACACCGGGCAGCAGGCTGTTGCCGTGGTAGATGACGCCGTCCATATCGCAGATAAAGCCGCTTTTGGCACGCAGCCTGGCCAGCAGCTCTTCGTATTGTTCTTGCTTTTGCATATTCTTTACTTCCTTTATGTATTAGTCTACACCCTTATTATGAAAGAAAAAATTTTTTTTGACAAGGGTGCGGCGCGCAGGTTTCGCTAAATAAACGGTTAAAAGTTTGCAAAATATTATTTTTGCTAGCATAGATTTATCGCATAATCTTAAAAGAATTCTGAAGATGAGCAAAAGGCATGTAAAAGGTTGACATATAGGGTACATAGTGGTAAAATAAAATATTTTTGACAACCTCAAAACAGCGTGCTACAATATATTTATCAGGATTATGAGTATAGGAGGGTTGAAAATGTTTGCTACAGGTGACCGGGTTGTTTATCCGCTACATGGTGGTGCTATCGTCAAGGGGTTGGAATCACGCACGCAGGGTGAGGAAAACATAGAATATTATATTTTACAGATGCTGTTTGATAGTATGATTGTATCTGTGCCGGTAAAAAGCGCTGAGCGTCTGGGACTGCGCTATATAGGCGGGGAAGAAACCCTGACGGAGATAGAAAACGCCCTGCAGGCAATGCCTGACGTGCATTCTGTCAAATCCATCTCCTGGAACAGACGCTTTCAATTCTATATGGATAAAATCAAAAGCGGCAGCGTTACCGAGGTTGCTAAAATTTTTAAGCTGCTGACGCTGCTGGAGCGCGACAAAAAAATATCCGTGGGAGAGCGCAGGCTGCTGCACAGCACCAAGCAAATCCTGCAAAGCGAGGTTATGCTTATCCGTGACGTGGATGCAGACGAGGCCGGCAACTGGCTGGACCACTGCTGCGATTGAGTATTCCAAGAAGCCGTTTTGAAGTTGCCAGCCGGGCTGGTGGTTGCAAAACGGCTTTTTTGCAAATAATTAAAGCCTTTTTTTCAATAATGTCATAATTACTTGTTGGGAATGCTTGTAATTTGCAGGCTATGGCGGTATTATATAATTGCTATAGTAGCGAAGCAACCTGCTATTATGTAAAATCATGCAGAAAGGAGCAAACAAATGCTGAGAAAAATTATCAGCCTGAGTATTTCACTGACTATTATTGTAACCGGACTCATACTCACCAATTTCTCATTACCGCTTTTATCGGAATACCTGGGCTATGATTTGCATGGCAACGGCGTTTTGGGCATCACCTTTGCCACCATTATTCTGGCTCTGCCGGGTTTTTTCATCTCCGCCTGGCTGGCTTTGGTTTTGGCACCGTTTCTCACCAGATGGCTGTTTAACTATGCCGAGCGTCTGACTGTGTCGCTTTCGGGCGTACCGACGAGCGACATCCTTGTAATGATTTTCGGTATCGGCATCGGTCTGATATTAGCCAACCTTATTGGCAGTCCCTTTGCCCGCCTACCGCTCATCGGACCGTTTATTCCCATCGTCCTGAGCCTGGTGCTGTCAATTGTGGGCGCCAAGCTTGCGTTGCGCAAGCACAATGATATTGTGGAATTTTTTAACCGCATCCCCACGCGCAAGGCGGCCAAGCCTTCCGCTCCCGAAAAAAGCGTGCTGGACGGTCCTTTGGGTGACCGTCTGTACAGCAGCAACAAGCTGCTCGATACCAGCGTCATTATCGACGGACGCGTGATGGACATTGTTGCCGCAGGCTTTTTAGATGGCAGACTGGTTGTGCCCAACTTTGTACTGACGGAGCTGCAGACCCTGGCCGATTCATCGGATAACCTGAAGCGTGCCAAGGGCAGACGTGGCCTGGATTTGGTGCAGGACCTACAAATCAGCTATAAGGAAAAGCTGCTGGTGGTGGATAACGATTACGATGACCTGGAGGGCGTGGATGCTAAGCTGCTGCGCCTGGCTAAGCAGGCCAACGCGGATATTATCACTAACGATTATAATCTGAACAAGGTGGCAGGCATCCAGGGCGTCAAGGTGCTGAACATCAACGAGCTGGCCAATGCCATCAAGCCCGTGGTCGTAGCAGGCGAGGAAATGAACGTATATCTGGTTAAGGAGGGCAAGGAGCAGGGACAGGCAGTGGCCTACCTGGACGACGGCACGATGATCGTTGTAGAAAACGGCCGCCGCTCCATTGGCTCAAGCATTGCCGTCGTTGTCACCAGCGTGCTGCAGACGGCCGCAGGACGGATGATTTTCGCTAAGGCGAGATAGGGGAGACTTTTACTGTGAAGGATGAATTAGTTGTTATCGTTCCGGCCGCAGGCGCAGGCAGGCGGCTGGGACTGGGGAAGAACAAGGCCTTCGCCATGCTTGGCGGTGCACCGCTTTTGGTGCACTGCCTGGCGATGCTGGCGGCAACGCAGCTGGTGAAGCGGGCCATTGTGGTGCTGGCACCTGCCGAGGTGGACGCAGGACGCACGCTTTTGGCGCGCTACCGGGAGCGTTATTTTGCCAAGCTGCCGTTTTGCGTGGTCGCAGGCGGAGCTGAAAGGCAGGACAGCGTGGCCAACGCCCTGGCGCAGGTGACGGAGGAGGATGTCTATATCGCGGTACATGACGGCGCGCGCCCCTTTGCGGGCCGCGCTGTTTTTGAACGTACGCTGGCCGCAGCTAAGGAGCACGGTGCCGCTATTGCCGCCGTGCCTGTCAAGGACACCATCAAGGTGGTGGATACGGCCGGCGCGGTGGTGGCAACACCCGTGCGTAGCACGCTGGTGGCAGTGCAGACGCCGCAGATTTTTGCCGCACCGCTCCTGAATGCGGCCTATGCGCACTTAGCTACGCATCCTGCCGCCGTGACGGATGACGCATCGGTGGTGGAGCTTGTGGGTCACAGGGTGGTGACAGCCATGGGGCGCTACGAAAATATAAAAATAACTACGCCAGAGGACCTGCTGGTGGCAGAGCGCCTTTTGGCAGAGCAGGAGACAGAGGATGGAAAATAAAATGAAATGGCCGCAGCTGCGTGTTGGCTGCGGGTACGACGTACACAAGCTGGTGGAGGGACGCGCGTTGATTTTGTGTGGCGTGCAGGTGCCCTACGAGCTGGGACTTTTGGGACATAGTGACGCTGACGTAGCGCTGCACGCGCTCATGGACGCACTGCTGGGTGCTGCCGCTATGGGCGACATCGGCAGGCACTTTCCTGACACGGACGAGCGCTTTAAGGGAGCAGACAGCCTGAAGCTGACGCAGCACGTGGTGCAGCTTTTGGCGCAGGCAGGCTGGGTCGTTAACAATGTGGACGTAACGATTATCGCACAGCGCCCCAAGCTGGCAGGCTATATCGCCCAAATGCGTGCAAACGTGTCCAAGGTGCTGGGAGTAGACCCTGACGCTGTCAACATCAAGGCTACTACTACCGAAAAGCTGGGCTTCACCGGCCGCGGTGAGGGTATTGCCGCCGAGGCTGTGGCAAGCATAGTTAAGATGTGATATAATACATTAGTTAGATAATAACCAAGACAATGAATTTGGAGGGATATATTTATGTGTAACAATGAAGTGAGAGTAAGATTCGCGCCGAGTCCGACAGGCCCGTTTCATATCGGCGGTGCACGCAGTGCCCTGTTCAACTGGCTGCTGGCACGCAAGACCGGCGGCAAGCTGATTCTGCGTATCGAGGACACCGACCGTGAGCGTTCCACCCCGGAATCCGAGGAGAATATCAAGGAAGCCTTGAAATGGCTGGGCATGGACTGGGATGAGGGCGTTGACGTGGGCGGACCCTACGGTCCCTATCATCAGATGGAGCGCCTGGAGCTGTATAAAAAATATACCGACAAGCTGCTGGCAGAGGGTAAGGCCTACTACTGCTACTGCACCGACGAGGAGCTGGAGGAGGAACGCCAGTCCCTGATTAAGGAAGGCAAAATGCCGCGTTACATGGGTAAATGTCGTCACCTGACGGAGGAGCAGGTTGCTAAATTCAAGGCCGAGGGCCGCAAGCCCACCGTGCGCTTTCGCGTGTCTGCCGATCAGCAGATTTTGGTGCGCGATATGGTGCGTGGCGACGTTGTTTTTGATTCCAACAACATCGGCGACTTCGTTATTGTTAAATCTGATGGCATCCCCACCTATAACTATGCCGTCGTTATTGACGACGCCCTGATGCACATCACTCATGTTATCCGCGCTGAGGAGCATCTTTCCAACACGCCGCGCCAATGCCTGGTTTATGACGCACTGGGTTTTGAAAAACCCACCTTTGGCCACATTTCCCTGATTTTGGGCAAGGACCATACCAAAATGAGCAAGCGTCACGGTGCGACCAGCGTTGACCAATATCGTCAGCTGGGTTACCTGCCTGAGGCTATTAACAACTTCCTGGCACTTTTGGGCTGGGCACCGAACAGCGAGCAGGAAATCTTTAGCATGGACGAGCTGGTAAAGGAATTCAGCATGGACCGCGTGGCTAAAAATCCAGCTGTTTTTGATATTGATAAGCTCAACTGGATTAACCAGCACTATATGCGTCAGCTGGATGCAGAGGCCTTCTTTGCCTGTGCCAAGGCGCATATGATCGCTGCAGGTTATATGACCGGTGACGAGACCGGCGATAAGCTGGACTGGCTGCACCGCGTGGTTGCTACCGCACAGGAGCACGTTTCCTACGCTGCCCAGATTCCTGCCTGCGTAGAAATGTACTTCAATGATGAATTTGACTTTGAAAACGATGAGGCCAAGGCCGTGCTGACTGCCGAAACCGTGCCGACAGTTATCAATATGCTGCTGGCAGAGCTGCCCAAGGTAGAAAACCTGGACAATGCCGCTACCAAGGCGCTCTTTAAGCAAATCCAAAAGGCCACCAAGCTTAAGGGTAAGGATGTCTTTATGCCTATTCGTGTTGCTTTGACCGGCAACCAGCATGGTCCCGAGCTGGCGGCCATGGTGCCGCTTTTGGGCGTAGAACGCACCGCCAAACGCATTAAGGCCAGCCTGGCCAAGGCAGGCGTCAGCCTGTAATACGAGGAGCGCAGAGGTAAGCCTTTGCGAGCCGGGAAAAGAGTTAGCGGCGCCGCAGCTTCAGGCGCCGCCTATAGGAGAATTATTATGACGATTAAAGTATATAACACCCTCACCAAGCAAAAGGAAGAGTTCAAACCCATCACCCCGGGCAAGGCGAATATTTATGTCTGCGGCGTTACTCCCTACAACCATCCGCACGTAGGCAACGCCCGTCCCTTTGTTACCTGGGACGTTATCCGCCGCTTTTTGGAGCACGAGGGCTATGATGTAACCCATGTGCAGAACTTCACTGATGTTGATGACAAGATTATCAACACCGCCAACAAGGAAGGCGTGCAGTGGTACGATATCTGCAACCGCTATATTGAATCCTACTTTGAGGTTATGGACAAGCTGAACGTGCGCCGTGCGCATGTCTATCCGCGCGTGTCCGAGCATATCGCCGATATTATCGGCACCGTGCAATGCCTGATTGACAATGGTTATGCCTATGTCGTTGACGGCGACGTTTTTTACAACGTAGAAAAGTTCAAATACTATGGTCAGCTGTCCGGACGCAATCTGGAGGATATGCTGGCAGGTGCGCGCGTTGATGTGGATGAACGCAAGCATAATCCTATGGATTTTGCTTTGTGGAAATCGGCCAAACCTGGCGAGCCTGCCTGGGAAAGCCCCTGGGGTCCCGGCCGTCCCGGCTGGCATATTGAATGCTCCACCATGAGCATGAAGTATTTGGGTGAGAGCTTTGATTTTCATGGCGGCGGCAGCGATTTGATCTTCCCGCACCACGAAAACGAAATTGCCCAGTCCGAGGGCTGCACCGGCATTCATCCCTTTGTGCATTATTGGTTGCACAACGGCTTTATTACCGTCAACGAAGAAAAAATGTCCAAATCCCTTGGCAACTTCTTTATGGTTATCGACATTCTGAAGGAGTTTGATCCCGAAACCTTGCGCTTCTTTATCGTGTCCACCCACTACCGCAGTCCGCTGGACTTTAGCGACGCGCGTCTGCAGGAGGCAGAGCGCAGCCTGGCGCGCCTGCGTCAGTCGCAGCAGACCCTGGGCGAGCTGGCACAGATGATGAGCGCTGGCCCGACGGAGACCAGCCTGACCCTGCGCGCTAAGGTGAAGGAGCTGCGCGAGGCCTTCATGGAGGCAATGCGTGACGATTTCAACACCGCATTGGCTATCAGCCATATGTTCGCACTGGCCAAGGAAATCAACATTTATCATAAGGCTGTTACCGATGTCGCAGGCAAGCCTGACGGCAAGCTGGTGGCCCTGCTGGGAGACGTGTTTGCTGAAATGTGCTCCATCATCGGCGTGCTGGAAAACACCGCTGCCGCAGCACCTGCGGACGCAGGCGACAACAAGGAGGCAGAGCTGGTTGAGCTGCTGATAGGCCTGCGTCAGGACGCACGCAAGGCAAAAAATTACGCACTGGCAGACGAGCTGCGCAACAAGCTGACCGCGATTGGCATTGTGCTGCAGGATACTCCGCAGGGCGTAAAATGGTCTAAGCAATGAAGTTTGAACAATATAAAATGTTAAAGGAGCATGCGCTGGCGGCCTGCACGGCCTCCGGTGTGCGCTTTCCGGCTACAAGGGAGCTGAATCCCATTTTGCTGGCCTATATTGGCGACGTGGTTTTTTCTATGTACATCCGCCTGCGCCTTTTGCCAACCTCCAGCCATGTGCGCATTGTGCATGACTTAGGGTCCAAAATGGTGAGCGCCGTGTGCCAATGCCAGGCGATGCAGCAGCTGGAAGCGTCGCTGAGCGAGGAGGAGGCACTGGTGTTCCGCCGCGGGCGCAACGCCAAGTCCATGGTGCCCAAGAGCGCGTCAGTGCACGAATACCGCATGGCGACAGCCTTTGAGGCTTTGCTGGGCTGGCTCTTTTTAGAGGAACGCGAACAGCGTCTGGAGCAAATGATGGATGCTTCCTTTGACATTATCAGTAAATACATGCAGGAGAAATAATATGACAATGATGGTTAAATTGCTGCGCTATACGCCGGAGCCGGAGCGCACGGTGGCTATGAGCGCACGCCTGTGCTATTCGCCCATTGGTGCGGCGCAGCTGGAGGAGCGCATAAGTGACGAGCAGGCAGCAACGCTGGTGCGCAAGCTGGCAGGCATGGGACATTTATCTACCTTTGAGCACGTAAGCTTTACCTTTGCCATCGAGGGTGTGTCGCGTGTTTTGACCCACCAGCTGGTGCGTCACCGCATTGCCTCCTATTCGCAGCAGTCGCAGCGCTACGTCAAGGAGCATGCCTTTGAGACCATTATGCCTGCCTCGATTGCGGCACGGCCGCAGGCGAAGGAAAAATTTGAACGCCTGATGGGCGAAATCCAGGAAATGTATAACGATTTCATCGCCATGGATATTCCTGCCGAGGATGCACGCTACATCCTGCCCAACGCTACCGAAACCAAAATCGTCTGCACCTTTAACGCCCGCTCGCTGCTGAACTTCTTCAGCCTGCGCTGCTGCACGCGCGCGCAGTGGGAAATCCGCGCGCTGGCCAACGAAATGCTGCGCCAGTGCCAGGAGGTTGCGCCGGTTATTTTTGAGAACGCAGGTCCGACCTGCGTGTCGGAGGGCGTGTGCCACGAGGGCGCCATGTCCTGCGGCCGCCTGCAGGCTATTTTGGCTGCTAAGGCCAAAAAGGAATAAGGAGGGCGTATGCAACAAGCTGCTACTGATTTGATTGCGGGCCGCAACGCCGTAGGTGAGGCCCTGCGCGGTGAGCGCTCCATCAACAAGATATTGGTGGCCGAGGGCGCGCATGGCGGCAGTCTGGGCGAAATCCTCGCCCTGGCCAAGGGCAGGGGCGTGCCTGTGGAAACCGTCAAGGCCGAAAGGCTGGACAAGCTGGCGCAGGGGCTGCGTCATCAGGGCATTGCCGCACTGGCTGCCCCCATCGCCTTCAGGTCGTTGGACGATGTTTTTGCCCGCGCTGAGTCTAAAGGTGAGGCACCGTTTATTTTGCTTTTGGATGAGCTGCAGGACCCGCAGAACGTGGGCGCGCTCATCCGCAGTGCTGACGCTGCAGGCGTGCACGGCGTGCTGATGCCCCGCCGCCGCAGCTGTCCGCTGAACGCCGTAGTGGCCAAAATCTCGGCCGGGGCGGTGGAATATGTGCCTGTAGTGCAGATAGGCAACATCGCCCAGACTATAGACGAGCTTAAGCAGCGTGGCTGTTGGGTAGTGGGTGCGGACATGGACGGGGTGGATTATTTCGCAGCTAACATGACGGGTCCAATTGTTCTGGTGATTGGCGCCGAGGGCAGAGGGCTTGGCCGATTGGTGAAGCAAAAATGTGATGATATCGTCAGCATTCCCATGAACGGCGGTGTAAATTCGCTCAACGCATCAGCGGCAGGAGCGGTGCTGCTGTACGAGGTGGTGCGCCAAAGACACCAGCTGCAGTAAAAAAGAGGTGAAAGCATGGGCGAATATCTGATAATAGACGGTTATAACGTAATCAACGCCTGGAAGGATTTTGCCCAGCTGCGCCAGCAGAACCTGGAGCATGCACGCGAGCTTTTGGTGGCTGGTGTGGCGGAATTTGCTGCCTTTAAGGGCTACAAGGCCATCGTTGTCTTTGATGCGCAGGAGGTGGCAGGTGCTGCTGCTACCGAAAAGATTCATGGCATTGACGTCGTTTTTACTAACGAGGGCGAAACCGCTGATTCGTGGATTGAGCGCCGTGCCTATGAGCTGGGGCGTGCCCACGCCAAGGTTTTCGTCGTCACCAGCGACTACGCCGAGCAGATAAATATTCTGGGTGCAGGCGCTTACCGCATTTCCTCGCGTGAGTTCCGCGAGCAGTATTATAAGGCCAAGAAGGCAATCGCCGCCAGGCTGCGGCTGCCCAACCGTGCGCTTAACCGCAACGAGCTGGGCGGACGCATCAGCGGCCATGTTCTGGACCATCTGGAAAAATTACGTCGCTCTAAAAGTTGACGTAAGCCATTTGGCAGGATATAATTAAAACACTAGCGCTTTTTTGTTAGATAAAAAGACGGAGGATTTGTAATTAATGGCTACAGATACTGTAAAGCAAAACGATCCCTATGATGCTTTTGCCAAAATGACAGACGAGGAGATCGTTTTAGAGGCACAGCAGCATGAAAATGTCCTGGCGCAGGAATATCTGCTGCATAAATACAGAAACTTCGTCAGGGCCAAGGCGCGCAGCTATTTTTTAATAGGTGCCGAGCGCGAGGATATTATCCAGGAGGGCATGATTGGCCTGTATAAGGCTGTCCGTGACTTCCGTGATGATAAGCAGGCCTCCTTCAGGGCGTTTGCCGAGCTATGCGTGACGCGCCAGATAATTACGGCGATAAAGACGGCCACCAGGCAAAAGCATATACCGCTCAATTCCTACGTTTCGCTTAACAAGCCTATTTATGAGGAGGACAGCGACCGCACGCTTTTGGATGTCATCAGCGGCGTAAAGGTTGCCAATCCTGAGGATATGATTATCAGCCGTGAGGAATTCAATGATATCGAAAACAAGATGAATGATATCCTGAGTGATTTGGAATGGAAGGTGCTGATGAGCTACCTTGACGGTAAGTCCTACCAGGAAATTGCCGCGGAGCTGGGCCGTCACATCAAATCCATTGACAATGCCTTGCAACGGGTAAAGCGCAAGCTGGAAAAATACATCATCAGCAAAGGAGATATTACTGATCTGCGTACAGTTTACAGTGGTCTGCTGGCTATTGACCCCTACGAACGTTTTAATAAAAACAACAAAGACAGCTAAAACGGCGGATTAATGATAAAACTGTAACAAAAATCTACATCATTTTGAAATTTTCAGAATGGTGTTTTTTTATTAAGAGGATTTTGCGCAAGTATAGCGAATAGATACAGTAACAAGCTAGTAAAGAAAATTTTGCACTTAGGTGTCATAGGAGGTTTTTCAAATGAATCAAGTTGAGGAATTAGTGAAGGTTGTAGAACAGGCGCAGGCAGACAAGGGCAACGTAGTTATCGTTACAGGCAAACCTGGCAGTGGCAAGAGCAAGGTGCTGCGCGAGGCTGCTGAAGCACAAAAATGGACCTATGTTGACTGCCGTATGCTTATCAGCGAGGAATTTTTGGCTATTCCCGCTGCTGACAGGGGCTTGTATGCTCCGGATATGTTTGCCGAAATTCTGGCAAGCTACAATGCGGACGTTATTATCCTGGACAGACTGCAAACCCTGTTTGTACCTGTATTCCATATCAATACCGACAGCCTGATGCGCAAGCTGAGCAAAAAGTTCACCATCGTTACCGCATGGCCCGGCTATATTGATAACGGCAACCTGTGCTATGACAAGTTCGACGGCACCGAGGCAATCCGTATCAGCCCGGACGGCTTTAAGATTTGGAACGTAGAGGATTAAAATACAGTTTGTAGGCGGAGGCGTGACATGGAGCAAAAAAAACGCCGTTTCGCGGTTTTGACCGGCGGTGGTGACTGCCCTGGCCTGAATGCCGTAATCCGCGCCGTAGCGAAGACCTTTTTGCAGAATGACTGTGAGGTTTATGGCGTGCTTAACGGCTTTAACGGCCTGATCAACGATAATCTTAAAAAGCTGGATTATGCTGCTGTGTCCGGCATTTTACCGCGCGGTGGCACGATTTTGGGTACCACCAACCGCGACAATCCCTTTCATTTTGCCGTGGAGGAAAATGGGGAGCTGGTCTATAAGGATATGCGCGCACAGGTGCTGGAAACCCTGCGCAGGCATGAGATAGAGGCATTGGTGGTTATTGGTGGCGACGGTAGCCTGAATATTGCTGCCGAGCTGGCCAGGGAGTGTGATGTGAGGGTCGTGGGAGTACCCAAGACCATTGACAACGACCTGCCCTGCACGGAGCGCACCTTTGGCTTTGATACGGCGATGGCTATGGCGACCGAGGCCTTAGACAGGCTGCATACAACGGCGGAGTCGCATCATCGTGTTATGGTGCTGGAGGTTATGGGCCGTTACGCTGGCTGGATCGCCCTGCATAGCGGCATTGCCGGCGGTGCCGACGTCATATTGCTTCCCGAAATTCCCTATAAGCTGGAATCGGTAATCGCCAAGATTGAGCAGCGCAAGAGTGCGGGCAAAAGCTTCAGCATCGTGGTCGTGGCCGAGGGCGCGCGTCCTGAGGGCGGTGAAATGTCGGTCGCACGCATGGTGAAGGGAAGCTTTGAGCCGGTGCGCCTGGGCGGTGCGGGCGAAAAGGTGGCGCAGGCGATAGAGGAGCAGACAGGGATTGAATCCCGCTGCACCGTTTTGGGCTATTTGCAGCGCGGTGGCTCGCCTACGGCGTTTGACCGCGTGCTGTCGACGCGCTATGGCGTGGCAGCGGCAGAGGCTTGCCTGCGGCGCGAATATAACGTGATGGTTTCGCTTTTTCACGACCAGATTATCACCGTCTTTATCCAAAAGGCGGCCTCCAGTCCGCGGCAGGTGCCGGCAGATAGTGAAATTATCCGCACCGGCAGACAGCTTGGCTTGTGTTTTGGCGATTAAATTAAACTTGATTGATAGATTTAACCCCGGTTTAAGTTAATATAGCTATACTTTAGAGGATGGCTTTGTTGCCATCCTCTGTTTTTTGCGAATTTGCTGCAGGCAGCAGAATTATTTGCATGAAAGCTCATTTCAGAGTATAATAGAAAAGCTTGATATATGCGAAAGGATGTAATTTATGGATCAGAATTTAATGGCCGTCATTGTAGGTATAGTGGAAGGCTTAACGGAATTTTTGCCGGTGTCGTCGACGGGGCACATGATTATCGTGGGTCATGTGCTGGGCTTTGAAGGTCCTGTAGCTGATGTTTTTGATGTTTTTGTACAGCTGGGAGCAATTTTGTCTGTAATTTTTATATATAAGGAGCGTTTCGCCCGCTTTTTTACCAAGGATGGCTGGGACGCCAGCAAGGGCTTGTCGGTGTGGCACATCGCGGCAGGTATTGTGCCTGTGATGGCAGTGGCCTTCTTTTTATATCACTATATCAAGGAATATTTGTTCTCGCCCTTTACGGTGGCTATCGGCCTGTTCTTGGGCGGTCTGCTTTTGATGTACGCCGAGCATAAGACTAAGGGACATGAAGACGAGCTGGTGGACGATGTTGATAAAATCACCATCCGTCAGGCAGTGTGGGTTGGCATATACCAATTTTTGTCGCTGTGGCCAGGCTTTTCGCGTAGCGGCAGCACCATCGCCGGTGGTCTTTTGGTGGGCCTCAGCCGTAGCGCTGCAGCCAACTACACCTTTTTGATTGCTGTGCCGCTGATGTTTGTGGCCTGCATTTATGACCTGCTCAAGAATTTGGAGCACCTTTCGCCTGGCGATCTGCAGGTGCTGGCTATTGGCTTTGTGGTGTCCTTCTTTGTGGCCTACCTTTCGGTGCTATGGTTCCTGAAGTTTTTACAAAAGTATAACCTCACCAGCTTTGCTGTTTATCGCATTGCGCTGGCGGCAGTAACCTATTGGTATTTTTATCTGTAACGGTTTTGGGTACAGGGATAAAAAGAGAGCGCATATCCTACATTTGCGGGATATGCGCTTTCTTTGTTTGTAGTGTTTGTGTAGGCAGCTGCTTTGCCTTTGGCTAATGCCTGCTTTAACGTGAATGGGGTAAAATGTGTTTTGCTGTAGTGCCTTGACAAAAGACGGTTCATCGTTTATAATTACTATATGATTTTTTGCTGGCATAGCTCAATAGGCAGAGCAGCTGATTTGTAATCAGCAGGTTGTAGGTTCGATTCCTATTGCCAGCTCCATGAAAAGCC
>CAVKMV010000001.1:61279-85907 GCA_963657675.1 Ruminococcus intestinalis | reverse complement strand
GTTTGTCAAAGACTGTGCCATAACGGCGGCACCAATAGCAGGATGTCCACGAAAGCCTTTATCCAAGGGAGTTTGACGCTCCTGCTTAGTAAACAGCGCATCATACAAAAGTCCTAGGGATTTATATTCACTCTTGTTTACCAGGCTGTCCCGCTGAAAAACCTCATCAAGGTTACTGACAGCCTCACCGTCCACCGGACTCCACGGCGAAAAGGTTTCAATAGCGTTTTTAAAAATGCCTGTATCACTAAAACCAATGCTTTGTGCCTTAGTATAACAATCTGCTGCATTCTGCGTCCTTGTCAGGTTGCCACAGCTCACATCTGCATCCACATACATAATTTTTACTGGTTGTGAATCCTTTAACAAGCCTGCGCCACATAGGTGCACAAACGCCTCCAAGCATTTGGCACCTGTGCCGCCGATACCAATCAGATAATAACTCATCGCACTTCCTCCAAATTATTTATGTAATGTTTCGGCCAAAAACGGAATGTACTTTACAGGTGCTGCATAAGCAAACAAGGACGCCAGATAATATAAAATCACAGGGAAGATTACTACGAATACACTGGCAAGGCCGCTGCCTTCTACAGAGGCCGGCAGCAAAACAAAGTTTACAACAACACCTAGCACGAAAGAAGCTATAAACAGGGCATAATACTTAACATTGATATTACTATCCCCTGCATAATTGTCACCACAGTAGAACCAGATAGCAGAGCAGATAAAGCCTAACAGACCACTGATACCTCCACATTTTCTGAAGCCATCAATCCATTCGTCAACCTCCATGCCTTCTGCCGGAACGACGGTATCCATCAGGAAAAAGTTACCATAGAAGAAAAATAATAGCAGCCAAAAAATCACCAATAATCCTAAAGTTTTTACAGAAAAGCTTCCCCAAGTCATTTTACACACTCCTTAAATGCTTATTTTATTGCTTCAAGATATACATAGATATCATAGAATCCCGGTTTGTTCATTTCATAATTCAAGGCACTAACCATTTTTACAAAGCTGCTGACGTTCAGCGTTTTGTTGCCCACTCCCTGCAAAGCATCTGCTGCAACATCATCACCAAAGTTCCAGTCAGCAAAAATATCGTTGCTGTCAATATAGTCTTCCTTCTCCGGCAAAAGCGCAAGGCTCAATCTGTACTTGCCTTCAGCCTTTCGGATACCTGCAGGATTAAATTTGAATAACAAATTCACATTGGCATCGTTACCATGCAGGCCGGCGTCACTCCCCTTCAGGTTCACAAAATCCTTAGACTTTACTTCTACAAATTCTGCGCTGCTATCAGTCTTGCCTGATTTCCCCAGCATCTTGTCGACAAAGCCCGCTTCCTTCTTTTTACTATCCTGCT
Source organism: Ruminococcus intestinalis (assembly GCA_963657675.1). Taxonomy (GTDB): domain Bacteria; phylum Bacillota; class Negativicutes; order Acidaminococcales; family Acidaminococcaceae; genus Phascolarctobacterium_A. The sequence goes on along the minus strand of CAVKMV010000001.1, from coordinate 84,538 downwards.
GCTGCCATTTTTCTACCTTACAGGTAAACAGCTCCAGCTCATCAGGACAGTTGCCTATAACATTGCTGGCCGTCAATGTGCTGTAGAAGCCGGATTGCTTTTCATCCAGCTTTAAGCGATATTGCAGAACATCACTGTTGCTGCCCAATAGTGAAGATATCTGGGCCATGCTGGCCATATTCTCTTTTTTGCCGTTCTTGACAGGCTTACCAGGTGTCAAAACAACATCTGTACCCATGTGCTTAGAAAATAAAGCAGCCTTCAGCAGCTTGTCATCATTAATGCTTTTAGCGTAATTTTGGGTAAAGGCACGCACATCTGCCTCGTTACCGATAACCAGCAGATAAAACGGGCGGTATGTAGCCTTGTCATCCTTACTGGCATACGTAAAGGAGGCAGAGCTTTTGCCCACATCATAAATTTTGCCATTAAACTGGCTTTTTACGCCAATCAAAGCCATTGCCTTGCTGCTATCTGCAAAGCAGGCCTTTTTTAAGGATAAAATCAAGCTATCAATATCATTATTAGTTTGAAAAAGATCCGTAACCAAAATATTCAGCTTGTTTTTATCCATAGAATCAACTACAATCTGCAGGCTTGTATCCTTTTCCTGATAAAAAGCAACACTGTTGGCCTGCAAAAACTGCTCCCTGCTTAACGTCTGCAGGCTGTCACCAAATTTTATATACTGTATTTTTTCCTGCTTCCATGTACCTGTCAACGTTCTTTCAATATTCTTCAGACCATCACTATATACGGTGGTTGATGGATAATTTACATACCCACCCATAGAAAACGTGCCATCCAAATACACAGCTGCATCTATATTGTCACTTTTTTGCTGCGCCGTTACCTGTGGTTTTTCCACCTCACGGCTGTTACCTGACGTGCCACCGCCACACCCGTACACCGCCATACTTATAAGCAAAAGCATTATAAGCATTGTAATCCTTTTCATCATCCAGTCTCCCTTCTTCTGTGAAATAAAAAAACAGATATGCCATATCTGCCTATCTGCTATCCATCAATCACGTCCCCTCAAGCTTTCTTAAACTTTTAGATTAAGCTCTATTAATTTTAATTAAGACACTTTTATTATAACACCGTGTCCCCCCCAGTCAATCAAATGTACATTATGCATTGTGTATTCTTTTTCCATCTGCCTTCATTGCAATCAAAAAAACGTACAGCCTCAAGGCCAATAGCCTTCAAGCTGTACGTTTCTTTAGTAATTATTAAGCTACAAAGCAACAGGCAGATCTGTAAGCATTTCTACTACCTGCAGCCACTCTGCTCAGCGGCGCGGTCCGTCGGGCCTGTGGTCGCCGCTAGGACCATGTCCCCTGTCATCAGGACGCGGCTGATATCTGTGGTCGCCACCACGACGGTCATCGCGGTGAGGCACCGGTGCGCCGCCACGACCCGGACCCGGTGCCGGGCGGTAGTCATGGCGTTGAGCAGGTCCAGGAGCAGGACGATAATCACGGCTTGGGCCTGGCGCCGGTGCAGGACGCCCCGGAGGCGGTGCCGGGCGATAATCACGGCGCGGCGGCGGTGCCGGCTGGTAATCGTGCCTCGGTGGCGGCGGAGCAGGACGGTAATCATGATGCGGCGGTGGTGGCGCCGGTCTTCTATACGGTGGTGGCGGTGGCGGATCAGGCTTTTTATCCCTGCCAAGGATGCTGTCTCTTATGCGGCTCCAGGCTGATAGCTGCTCTACCTGCGGCGCAGAGCTGTTAATAAAAGTGCCCGGTTCCGCAGCCTGAGCAGTAGTTATAGCTGCATTCCAGCTGATAGCTAAGCAGGCAGCAGCTGCGGCAACAACGGCAAATTTCTTCATAACAAATACCCTCCTTTAACACAAGCTTACTCTTTTGTTCACTATATTATGACACAAATATATGGCGGAAATATGTTTTTTCACAACATCTTTCTATCTCATTTTATCATATTTACAGCCAAAACAAAAGAAGCTGCTGCAGCACACCCCTTCTAGTTTCACAGCTACGGACAAAGCCGGAAATAAAACAGATAGTGCCAAATGCAGCAGCTTCAATTTTTACTTATTATTTAGGATAGTTGCTATTGGAGTTTTCCTTAAGCAATACATCGTGGGCACCGCCCTCAACCAGGCTGGTGGCAGATACCAATGTCAGCTTGGCCTTTTGCTGCAGCTCACGGATGTTGAGCGCACCGCAGTTGCACATGGTGGAACGAACCTTGGCCAGGGTCAGGGTTACGTTATCCTTCAGGCTGCCTGCATAAGGAACGTAGGAATCAACGCCCTCTTCAAAGGACAGCTTAGCTGCTCCGCCCATATCATAGCGCTGCCAGTTGCGCGCACGGCTAGAGCCTTCGCCCCAGTATTCCTTCATATAGGTGCCGTTGATGTTAACCTTATTGGTGGGGCTTTCATCGAAGCGGGCAAAATAACGACCCAGCATCATAAAGTCTGCACCCATAGCCAGTGCCAAAGTCATATGATAGTCATAAACAATGCCGCCATCGGAGCAAACAGGAATGTATACGCCGGTTTCTTCGTAATACTTGTCACGCTCTCTGCAAACGTCAATCAAAGCAGTTGCCTGGCCACGGCCAATGCCCTTTTGCTCACGGGTGATGCAGATAGAACCGCCACCAATGCCGACCTTGATAAAGTCTGCACCGGCATCAGCCAAAAAGCGGAAGCCCTCAGCGTCAACTACGTTACCGGCGCCAACCTTCACGCTGTCGCCATAATGCTCACGAATCCAGTCTAAGGTCAGCTTCTGCCAGGCACTGTAGCCCTCAGAAGAATCGATGCACAGTACGTCTACGCCTGCGTCAATCAAGGCAGGCACGCGCTCTGCATAGTCGCGGGTGTTGATGCCTGCGCCGACGATATGGCGCTTTTTGCTGTCCAGCAGCTCCAACGGATATTCCTTATGGGTTGCATAATCCTTGCGGAATACCATATACAGCATGCGGCCCTCGTCATCAACGATAGGCAGGGTGTTGAGCTTCTTTTCCCAAATAATATCGTTAGCCTGCTGCAGGGTGGTTTCCTTAGGAGCATAAACCATTTTGTCGATAGGAGTCATAAAATCGCGAACCTTGGTATCCAAGGACATACGGCTGGGGCGGTAGTCACGGCTGGTGACGATGCCTTCGAGCTTGCCGTTGGCAGTGCCGTCGCTGGTGACAGCCACGGTGGAATGACCGGTGCGCTCCTTCAGTGCCAGAATGTCGGCCAGGGTGCTGTCGGGACGGATATTGGAATCGCTGCTGACAAAGCCTGCGCGGTAGCCCTTAACGCGTGCAACCATAGCAGCCTCGTCCTCTACGGATTGAGAACCATAGATGAAAGAAATGCCGCCCTCCTTAGACAGTGCTACAGCCAGCTTTTCACCGGAAACAGCCTGCATGATGGCAGAAACCATCGGAATGTTCATCGTAATTGCTGGTTCTTCGCCCTTTTTGTACTTAACCAGCGGCGTACGCAGGTCAACATTGGTGGGAATGCATTTTTCAGAGGAATAACCGGGAACTAACAGATACTCACTAAATGTATGAGCGGGTTCATCATAATAAAAAGCCATTCTTTCATCATCCTTTTCTCTAAAATTTTGTCTAAAATAATCACCGCATATCACATCGTGCATGTGGGCTTAACTGCCTTACAACTATTACTTATCTGCGGCTTTAAATGTATTTGTACTATTTTACCTCTTAAGCGCGCGCCATGCAATATCTTTTCTGCAAAAAGCACCCTCAAAATTAATTTTTTCTACCGCGGCATAGGCTCTGTCACGGGCAGCCTTAATATTGGCATCCACAGCAGTCACACCCAGAACACGGCCGCCATTGGTCAAAATTCTGCCGTCAGCAGCCTTAGTGCCTGCATGGAACACAACAACGTCCTTGTCTGCCTCCGCAGCTGCGATACCGGTGATTTCCTTGCCCTTGGCATAGCTTTCGGGATAGCCGCCAGAGGCCATAACGACGCAGACTGCGGCCTTATCATACCAGCCAAAAGCAACCTTATCCAGCGTACCTGTCGCGCAGGCCAGCATAATCTCCGCCAGGTCGCCATCTAGCAGCGGCAGCACCACCTGGGTTTCGGGGTCGCCAAAGCGGCAGTTAAACTCTACAACCTTCACGCTGTCGCCCTTAATCATCAAGCCTGCATAGAGGCAGCCCTGATATGGCATGCCCTCCTTGTCCATCGCTGCGATTACAGGCTTCAAAATACACTCTGTTGCCTTCAGGCGCAGCACGTCCGTCATTACCGGTGCAGGTGCATAGGTTCCCATACCGCCGGTGTTCGGTCCCTCATCACCGTCAAACACACGCTTGTGATCCTGGGAAGCAATCATCGGCACAATAGTTTTGCCATCGGTGAAGGCCAAAAGCGAAGCCTCCTCGCCCTCCATGTATTCCTCCAGCACCAGACGGGCGCCGGCATTGCCAAACTTGTGGTCCGCCATCATCTCATCAATAGCTGCAAGGGCCTCTTCCTTGGTCATAGCGACAACAACGCCCTTGCCTGCAGCCAGTCCGTCGGCCTTGACTACGATGGGTGCGCCCTTTTCTTCCACATAGGCCTTAGCAGTGGCAATATCCTCACAAATTTTAAAGAAGGCTGTAGGAATGCCATACTTGGCCATAATCTCCTTAGAAAAGGCCTTGGAGCCTTCCAACTGTGCTGCTGCCTTGGACGGACCAAACACCGGTAGACCGCGGCGCTTGCACACATCAGCCAAGCCTGCTACCAACGGAGCCTCCGGTCCTACGACCACCAGGTCAATGCTCTTTTCCTCGGCGTAATCTGCTACGCCCTCCAAATCATCCACATTCAGCGAAATACATTCGCACTTGGGCAAAAGCGCCATTCCGGGGTTGCCGGGAGCGGCAAAAAGCTTTTCCACCTTATCGCTTTGCACCAGCTTCCACGCCAGGGCGTGCTCACGACCACCGCCACCGATTAAAAGTATATTCATAAGCTGTACCTCGTCTAACCTGCCGTCAATTACTCTGCTAACTGCTTTTTCAGATAGTCGCTAATCATAGCGTCATATTCTGCCGTATGGGTGAAGGCCTCCAGTGCCAGCTCCTTGCGGGTGCGTGCGTCAACATCGCCATCCTTGGCCAGCATTGCCATAAGTCCCGCATAGCGGCTGGGGTAGGTAACGATAACAACGTCCTTGAAATTCTTGGCACTGGCGCGCACCATTGCAGGACCGCCGATATCAATATTTTCAATAGCCTCTGCCTCGGTAACACCAGGCTTGGCCACGGTCTCACGGAAGGGATACAGGTTAACGACAACCAGGTCGATAGGAGTAATGTCATGCTCCTTTAAGGCCTGCATATGCTCCGGGTTGCTGCGTACTGCCAAAATTGCACCGTGAATCTTGGGATTCAACGTTTTTACACGGCCATCCATAATTTCGGGGAAGCCTGTTACATCGCTCACATAGGTTACAGGAATCCCTGCATCCTTAATGGCCTTCATCGTGCCGCCGGTGGAAATAACTTCTACACCGTTGTCGCTCAAAAATTTTGCCAGCTCTACAATACCTGTTTTATCACTAACGCTTAATAATGCTCTCTTTATCTTCATTGCTTTACCTCTTTCCTGCTCTTAGCATCAGCCGCGGTTCACCTTCACCTTACGGCCAACTATTTCCAGTCTGTCCTCGGCCCACAGCTTCAAGGCCTCCGGCATCGCGATATGCTCCTGCACCAGGATGCGCTCTGCCAGGCTGTCCTCGGTGTCATCATCCAAAACAGGCACCACCTTTTGTAAAATGATGGGGCCGCTGTCTGTACCTGCATCCACAAAATGCACCGTACAGCCGCTAAACTTGACGCCGTAATCGGCAGCCTGCTTTTGGCCGTGCAATCCTGGGAAGCTGGGCAAAAGCGCAGGATGGATATTAATAATTTTGTGCTGCCATTTATTGACGAAGTCCGCACTCAAAATGCGCATGAAGCCTGCCAGCACTACCAGCTCGCAGCCTGCAGCGACAAGCTGCGCATCAATTTTTGCTTCAAAGTCTTCTTTAGAGGCGCACGCCTTGCGCTCTATAGCCACGGCCTTCAGGCCTGCCTTGCGTGCACGCTCCAGGGCAAAGGCATCGCCCTTGTCGCTAATCACTACTGCGATTTCCAGCGGCAGGTAGCCATCAGCGATGCGGTCCATAACGGCCTGCAGATTGCTGCCTCTGCCACTGACTAATACGCCGATTTTACGCACCAAAAACGCCGCCTTTCATAATCGTCTGCTTGCTGCCGGGCACGATTTTGCCCAGCTCATAAAATTCTTCGCCGGCTGCTGCCAGATGCGCACGCACTGCGTCAGCCTCTTCGGGTGCAACCACCAGCACCATGCCTACGCCCATGTTAAAGGTGCGGTACATTTCCTTCCAGGGCACGTTGCCCCATTCCTGCAGCTTTTTGAAAACCACGGGAACCTCCCAGGCCTCGGCGTTAACCTCGGCATCGCAGTCAGCAGGCAGGATGCGGGGAATATTGTCATAAAAACCGCCACCGGTGATGTGTACCATGCCATGCAGGTTAAACTTTTCGATCAAGGGCAGGCAGGTTTTGGGATACAGACGGGTGGGAGTCAAAAGCTTTTCGCCCAGGCTGCAGCCAAATTCGGGGATTTGGGTATTCATATCGTAGCCCATGGCCTCAAAGCAGATTTTGCGCACCAAAGAAAAACCGTTGGAATGTACGCCGCTGGAGGGCAGACCCAAAAGCACGTCCCCTGCTGCGACCTTTTCGCCTGTAATCATTTTACTCTTATCAACCACACCTACGCAAAAGCCTGCGATGTCGTATTCACCCTTGGCATAAAAGCCTGCCATTTCGGCAGTTTCGCCGCCGATGAGGGCACAGCCGCTTTCCCTGCAGGCATTGGCCACACCCTTAACGATGTTGGCCACCTTTTGCGAATCCACCTTGTCTACGGCGATATAATCAAGGAAGAACAAAGGCTCCGCACCCTGCACCAGGATATCGTTGACGCACATTGCTACAGCGTCCTGGCCAATGGTATCGTGCTTATCTGCCATAAAGGCCAGCTTCAGCTTGGTGCCTACGCCGTCGGTGCCGCTTACCAAAACAGGCTCCTTGTACTTGGCGGTGTTTAAGGCGAACAAGCCGCCAAAGCCACCCAGGTCGCCGATGACCTCAGGGCGGTAGCTGGCGCGCACGCTGTCCTTCATCAATTCTACAGCCTTATTGCCGGCATCAATGTCCACACCGGCATCAGCATAGGTAAGTTGTTTCTTTTCTTCGCTCATGTGCCTTCCTCCTCTTATTCAATAATACTTGCAGGCTCTTCTTTTATTACAGCGTCGGCCTTATCCGGGTAATCTGCACTAAAGCAGGCACAGCACAGACCGTCCGGGTCAATCTTATTAATAGCGCGCTTCATACCGTCCATGGAAATATAATGCAGGCTGTCCGCACCAATATAACGGCAGATTTCGTCCTCCGTACAGCGTGCCGCAATCAGCTCCTTGCGCTCGGAGGTATCGATGCCATAATAGCAGCTGTCGGTTACCGGAGGTGAGGAAATGCATACATGCACCTCACGGGCGCCTGCCTCCTTCAGCAGCTTGACGATTTTGCCGCTCGTAGTACCGCGCACGATGGAATCATCCACCATAACGACGGACTTGCCTGCGACAACGCTGCGCACGGGGTTTAGCTTGAGACGTACGGCGTTGGCACGCTGCTTTTGCGTAGGCTGGATAAAGGTGCGTCCCACATAGCGGTTCTTGGTAAGACCCTCCATAAAGGGAATGCCTGCCTCCAGCGAATAGCCCACAGCAGCAGGCGTGCCGCTGTCAGGAACCGAAATTACGATATCCGGATGGATATCCTTTGTTTCCTTGGCCAGCTCGCGCCCCATCTGGATACGTGCGTCGTATACGGACTGCTTGTCAATTACGCTGTCATTGCGGGCAAAATAAACATATTCAAAAATGCAGTGAGCAGTTTTTTCGGGCAGGCTTTCGGCCCACATAATGCTGCGGGGTTCGGCATTATCGCTGTCGATAACCACCATCTCGCCCGGCTTGATGTCACGCACCAGCTCCGCACCCACAAGGTCGAAGGCACAGGATTCGGAGGATACGCACCAGCCGTTTTCCATTTTGCCCAAAACCAACGGACGAAAGCCATAGGGGTCACGGACTGCGATAATCTTATTATCGGTCATAATCAAAAGACCATAGGCACCCTTAATCTGCTTCACAGCCTCAGCAACGCGTTCTTCAATAGTTTTGCGGGCGCTGTAGGCAATCAGCGTCAGCACCACCTCGGTGTCAATAGTGGTGTTAAACACGGCACCCTCCTTGGCAAGGTTGGCGCGCAGCTGGCCGGCGTTGGTCAAATTGCCATTGTGGCTCAGCGCCAGGTTGCCGCCGTCAAAATAAACCTTCAGCGGCTGGATATTATACGGCATGCTGGCACCGGTCGTAGAATAGCGCACATGGCCGATTGCGGCGTAGCCCTGCAAATCGCTGACACCATCCTTGTAAACATCGGCAACCAGGCCCATGCCTTTTTTTATCTTCATGCGCTGGCCATCAGTAACAACAATACCTGTGCTTTCCTGGCCGCGGTGCTGCAGTGCGTATAAGCCCCAATAGGTATTAAGCGCTACATCCTCCGTATGGCTGAAGATACCGAATACGCCGCATTCCTCGTGCAGCTTATCCTCACTAAAATTTTGCTCCTCAAAAACTTGCTCCACAGTGTTTCTCCTTCACAAATTGTTATCAATGACTAGTTAGCTTCTCCCTTAAAATTCCTGTGCCGGTACGCCTCTGGCAGCGGCCAGCTTTTCACCCTTGGCCTTCACCTCCGCACGCATAGTAGCGCGGTGCTCGGCGAGCTTTGTCACCAGCTCCGGATATTTTACCGCCAAGATCTGGATAGCGTACAGGGCCGCATTTTTGGCACCGTTGATGGCCATGGTGGCAACGGGCACACCGGAAGGCATCTGCACAAAGCTTAGCAGAGCATCCATGCCGGCCAGCGGTGTGGCGTTAATAGGAATGCCAATAACAGGAACCGTAGTGAAAGCGGCGATAAAGCCACCCAAATGCGCTGCCGCGCCGGCTGCGGCGATAATAACCTCCACGCCGCGCTCACGCGCGCCCTGGGCGAAGCTTTGCACAATGTCCGGAGTGCGGTGCGCCGAAGCTACAACGACCTCTGTTTCTACACCAAACTCCTTAAGAGTTTTTTCGGCAGCCTCCAGCACCGGCCAATCAGAATTACTGCCCATGATAATTGCAACCTTCATGTTAAAAACCTCCCTAAAACACTTATAGACAACAAAAACCGAGTAAAAGCATCCCTCAACATACATTGCAATAAACTCTTTTCCCGGTATACATGCATACAAAATTGTAATTTAATTATACCAACAGCACGCCCCTGCGTCAAATAAAATTGTGAACTTTTTAACAGTTTTATCCAAAATCGTTCGGAAGCTCTGTCCACATTGGTTGTCACGCAAAAAGCGCATCCTCTGCCAACAGCAATGCTCTGGCCAAGGATGCGCCAATTACACTCTTTCTTAGGTACTTATTGCTGCTGTTCCCACTGCATAAGGCGTACAGCTACGTTCTTTTGCAGATTGCGGTAGAAAAACTGATAATCATACAAATGGAAAACGCCTGGCGAAAAAATGTCCAGAACATACGGAAATTTATCGTCCGTCACCGCCGCATCCACCTTCAGTGCGCCGCGTACAGGGTCAAGATACGCACCCGTAAGCGCCTTTTCCTCCCGCGTAATTTTGCCGCTGTAATCAGTAAAGCAGGCACCCAAATTCAAGCTCTTGTCCGCATAGGTATTATCTGTGCGCCAGTTGAGCGGGTTTATCGCCAGCGCGTGCATTCTTGCAGGCAAAATCAGCGATCCCTGCACAAAGGGTGCTTCGCTGTTAAACGAAACAATAACGCCTGTATCAGCTTCACCCCGGGCGCTGCGCAGCCAGGGATACTGCGCCGCCCTGCCTGCCTCCAAGGGCCAGCCGATGGCATAGCAGGCCACCAGCTTATCCTTTACTTCGGCATTATTGCCAAATTCCTGCAACAGCTCCAAACAGAGCTGCGCTCCCTGCGAAAAGCCCGCCAGCACCAAGGGCCGTGAGCTGTCGCGCTGCGCCAGAAAATGCTTAAACGCGCGGCGCACATCCAGATAGGCCAAGGCCCTGTACTGCGCTGCCACAGAATCAGGCACGGTGTAGGCGGCCAGCGACTGCTGCCGGTAATACGGCGCATAAAGCGTACAGCTTTCCTCGTAAATTCCCCGCTCCATATTCAGCGCGCCGATAAAGCTTTGCTGCAAAGCCGGCGGCAGCGGGTAATCCGCATTATACTTACCCTCCTCATCCAAATACACTGTCGGGCAGATCAAAAAGCAGTCCGCACTTTTATTTGTGCCCACCTGCCAATAGGCCCACGCCTCCTGCCTGCTGTAATCCGGCGAAGCCGCCGCAGCCAGCAGCCCCCACAGCATACACATCACAAAAATCAATCCTCTTATAGCTCTCTTTAGCATTATCAGCACCTCCACAGTAAATAAAGCTAAACCATTAACCATGCTTTTTATTCGCCACACATAACTTTCTTCCCTGCCAACGGCAAAAGAAAAAGGCTGCAAAGTCTATGCTCTGCAGCCTCAAGGCTCAAATTATTTTACCACAACCTCAATAGCGTCGTTTGCCAAAACGACCTCCACCTTATCGCCATTTTTAATTGTGCCTGCCACAATCTTTTTGCCCAGAATATTTTCTACGGTATGTACAATCAGACGCTTCAAGGGTCTTGCACCAAAGGCAGGGTCAAAACCGGCCTTGGCCAGATAAGCCACAGCCTCGTCCGTAGCAGTGAGCGTCAGCTCCAGCTGTTTGTTCAGGCGGTCGCCCAGCTCGTGCAGCACCAGCTTAACGATATCCTTAATCTGTTCTGCCTGCAGGGGCTTAAAGATGACGATATCATCCACACGGTTCAGGAACTCCGGACGGAAGAAGTTCATCAGCATCTGCTGAATCTGCTCACGTCCCAGGCTCCCCTGTGCCTTCATAATCTCACTGCTGCCCAGGTTACTGGTCATGATAATCAGCGTATTTTTGAAGTCTACAATGCGACCCTTGCCGTCCGTCAGGCGGCCATCGTCCAAAACCTGCAGCAGTACGTTAAAGACATCGGCATGCGCCTTTTCAATTTCATCCAGCAAAATAACGCTGTAGGGATGACGGCGCACTGCCTCAGTCAGCTGACCGCCCTCGTCATAGCCCACATATCCCGGAGGCGCGCCAATCAGACGCGATACGGTGTGCTTTTCCATGTATTCGCTCATATCAATGCGCACCATGTTGCGTTCGTCATCAAAGAGCACCTCAGCCAGCGTTTTGGCAAGCTCGGTTTTGCCCACGCCGGTAGGACCGAGGAAGATAAAGGAACCAATCGGACGATTGGGGTCCTTTATGCCTGCGCGCGCACGCACGACGGCCTCGCTCACAGCCTTCACGGCCTCATCCTGGCCAATAACATGCTCGTGCAAAATTTCCTCCAGGTGCACCAGCTTAGCGCGTTCACCCGTTCCCAGGCGGGCAACAGGAATACCGGTCCAGGTGCTTACAACCTTGGCGATATCCTCCTCATCCACCTCTTCCTTAAGCATGACGTTATCGTTACCGTTTTCGTCCTTTTGTGACAACGCGGCCAGCTCCTTTTGCAGCTCCGGCAAACGGCCGTATTTCAGCTCGGCCATCTTATTCAGGTCGTAGTCACGCTCTGCCTGCTCCATCTGGTTTTTGACAGCGTCAATCTCCTTTTTCACCTCACGCACACGGGCAATAGAGGCCTTTTCGGCATCCCAGCGTTTTACAAGCTCAGCATTTTGCTTACGCAGCTCCGCCAGCTCCTCGTTAAGCCTGCTCAGACGCTCCTTGGACTGGACATCCTCCTCCTTGCTCAAGGCCTGTGCTTCAATTTCCAGCTGCAGAATGCGGCGCTTGCTTTCGTCCAGCTCCACAGGCAGCGAATCTATCTCGGTACGCAGACGGGCAGCGGCCTCATCTACCAGGTCAATAGCCTTATCAGGTAAGAAACGGTCATTGATATAACGGTTAGAAAGCACAGCAGCAGCCACCAGGGCAGCATCCTTAATGCGCACGCCATGATGTACCTCATAGCGTTCACGCAGGCCGCGCAAAATAGAAATCGTGTCCTCAACACCCGGCTCCTTAACCATTACAGGCTGAAAACGACGCTCCAGCGCACTGTCCTTTTCGATATACTTGCGGTATTCATTGAGCGTGGTCGCACCAATGCAGCGCAGCTCGCCACGTGCCAGCATAGGCTTCAAAATATTGCCAGCGTCCATCGCACCCTCGGCAGCACCTGCACCCACAACGGTGTGCAGCTCGTCGATAAACATTATAATCTGCCCTGCACTGTCGCTCACTGCCTTCAGAACCTTTTTCAAACGCTCCTCAAATTCACCGCGGTATTTGGCACCAGCCACCAGCGCTGCCAAATCCAGGGCATACAGCGTTTTATTCTTCAGGCTCTCGGGCACATCACCGGCGATAATGCGGCGTGCCAGGCCCTCTACAATAGCTGTTTTACCAACACCTGGCTCGCCAATCAGCACAGGATTATTCTTTTTGCGGCGCGACAGGATCTCTATCGTGCGACGGATTTCCTCATCACGGCCGATTACAGGATCAAGCTTGCCCTCTTTAGCCTTAGCAGTCAAATCCTGACCATATTTTTCTAACGTCTTTTTCGTTTCATCATTAGCTTCACTATTTTGATATTGCATATAGGCCGCCTCAACCCTTTTCTTATCTATACCATACCTGCGCATGAGCGCAACCACATCGCTGTCACCATCGCCTGCCATAGCTGCAACCAGCCTGCCTGCAGTAAGCTCATCATTACCCTGCGAAGCAAGTGCGAGAACACGGGCCAGACCCGTGCCCATCATCAGCTGACTGTCCTGCCCCTTCACGCCAGGGATTTTACTTACCAATGCCTTGGCATCTTTAGTAAAAGCTGCTTCGTCAATATGCAGGCTCTGCAGCAAATATTTAAAGAATCCGTCACTGCCGCACAAGGCAGCTAAAACATGCGCCGTTGTCAGCTCCTGATGATAATTCATAACCGCCTGCTGCTGGGCAGCCTCCAATATTGCCTTTACCTCTTCACTGTAGCGTTCATTCATAGCGCTACACCTCCTTTATTAATACCTGTCCGTGCTTTGCATTACGCCAAGCACTAAGTGCAATTCATAATCACAAGCACCGGGTCCTTATATACTCAGCACCTTCTATTGACTATTATAACAATAAAAGTCAAAAAGTCAAAGAGATTTTTATGTAAAATCAGTGAAATATTTCCGTCATTTCATTGACAAATTGTTAGCTTTGTGGCAATATATTAAACATGTCATTCCACAAGCTAAGTACATTATATGACAAAAGCTATCGGACAACCCCGGCCGGATAACAAATTTGCCGTACTTTTCTCATGAATGTCTAATAAAACGTTATGTATGATATTTAAGGAGGAAAAGAAATGTCACCCACCAGTTTATTACGTGGTATAGCCTTTTTGTTGCTTTTGCAATGGGTATCCACGCTCATTATCAACGCCCTTGGCGTTCCCTTCCCGCCGGCACTCTTAGGAATGCTTATCCTGACTGCGCTTTTGTGCTGCAATGTCATTCCTGCAAGCTCCATCGAAGGCATCTGCAATATTTTGATCTCCAAAATGGGCATGCTCTTTTTGCCGGCAGGCGTCAGCGTGATTTTGTATGTTGACGTAATCAAGGCCGAGCTTGTACCCATCACCGTAACCATCGTCGTGTGCAGCATCGTCGTTTTGGCTGTCACCGCCTTTTTTCTTGAAGCAATGCTCAAGGGAAAGGAGAATGCCTGATGCTTTTCCCAGACGCGCTTTTAAATTCGCCACTGTTTGGCATTGGTTTAACAGTAATTTTATATGTTATAAGCGAAATTATTGTTGACCGCTGTAACTTAAGCATTATCCCTCCCTTTGTTATTGCCTGTCCTTTGGTCATCGCCGTCATCGTCCTGGCGCCCAACGTAGAATACAAGCAATACGCAGCAGGTGCGGATTTTATTAATTTTCTTTTGGGCCCTGCGACTATCGCCCTGGCACTGCCACTGTACAAGAACCGTGAAATCATCATGGCCAAAGCCACCGCCATTGCAGGCGGTGTAACCCTGGCTACGTTTTCGGCCATCATCGTTGTCTATTTTTGCGCCAAGGGTCTGGGTGCCAGCGAGCAGGTTTTGCTCTCGCTCATCCCCAAGTCCATCACCACACCTATTGCTATCGACGTTTCCAAAACTATCGGTGGCATACCGGCGCTGACCACAGCAGCTGTCATCTTCACCGGTATGCTGGGAGCGACGTTTAATCACAAGCTGCTGCGCCTTTTCGGTATCAAAAATGACTTGGCTGCCGGCCTTGCCATCGGTGCCTCCAGCCACGGCCTCGGCACTAGCGTCTGCGCCAGCGTCAGTCCGGTACAGCTTGCTATCGGCGGTGTCGCCATCGCGCTTACAGGCATCTGCACCTCGATATTAGCGCCGATTTTGCTACCACTGCTGCAAAGCATCTGGTAATAACAGTCTGCAAAGACAATAAGCAAAGATAATATTTATAAAAACGGCATGACCAGCTGCGGTCATGCCGTTTTTGATTAGCACAAAGGGACGCCAGCCTTACGCCCGGCGTCCCTTTGCTATTGCACTATTTATTTGCCAAAGATTTCGTTTACATAGTTAACCGCGCTTACAGCATTGGCTGCATAATGCTCGGCACCAATGGTATCAGCATATTCCTGCGTCAGCACTGCGCCGCCAACCACGACCTGGCAGTCGCACTCCTTGTGCAGGGCGTTAATAGTTTCCTCCATAGCACCCACAGTGGTCGTCATCAGCGCGCTGAGACCGACAACCTTCGCATTGCTGTCCTTGGCTGCATCCACAACAGCCTCTACGGGCACATCCTTGCCCAAATCCAGCACACGATAGCCATAATTTTCCAGCAGGACCTTGACGATGTTTTTGCCTATATCATGGATATCACCATGCACGGTGGCAATAATCACGGTTTCGCCCTGGGTTTCACCCACGCCCACAGCCTCACGGATAACCTCAAAGGCTGCCTTGGCAGCGTCAGCGCTCATGAGCAGCTGCGGCAAAAAGAGCGTTTTCTTTTCAAAGCCCTTACCAACATAATCTAGTGCCGGTATCATATACTGGTTGATAATATCCAATGGCTTTTTACCAGCCTCCAGCTCGCTGGCTGCAGCCTTGCGCGCAGGTCCCTGCAGGCCCTTGATGATAGCATCATACAGACCCATTTCGCTGACAGTTGTCGCCGCAGCCTTAGGTGCGTCGGCAAAATGCTGAACATATTCCTTGCAGCCCTCGTCATAACCGGCCAGCGCACGGTAGCCATAAAAGGCATCCATCATCGGCTTGCTTTGCGGATTGATGATGCCACAGGAAAGGCCTGCCGCCATAGCCATACTGAAGAAGGTGCTGTTAACTGCGTCACGTCCCGGCAGACCAAAGGAAATGTTGGACACACCCATAACGGTGTTAATCCCCCGCGCCTTCATGGCTGCGATAACCTCGCAGGCAATCGCCGCGTTTTCCGCACCGGTAGAAATTGTCATCGCCAGCGGGTCAACCACAATATTGCGGCTTTCGATACCATATTCTGCCGCACGCGCGATAATCTTTTCGGCAATGGCAATACGCCCTGCCGCCGTTGTCGGGATACCGTCATCATCAAGGCACAAGGCCACGCACACGGCGCCATATTTTTTCGCCAGCGGCAGCACATGCGTCAGGCTGTCCTCCTTACCGTTGACGGAATTGAGCATAGGCTTGCCATTGTACAGGCGCAGCGCACGCTCCATAGCCTCGTAGTTGGATGTATCAATCTGTAACGGCGTATCCGTAATCGCCTGCAGCGCAGGTACGGCTTTTGCCGCCATGGCAGGCTCATCAATACCGGGAGTACCCACATTGACATCCAAAACATGTGCGCCCGCGCTAATCTGCTCCAGACCCAGACGGCAGATATAATCCAAATCACCGTTAACTAAGGCCTCCTTCAGGCGCTTTTTGCCTGTAGGATTGATGCGCTCACCTATAATTATGGGGCCTTCGCCGATGTGCACCGCCCTGCCATAGGAAGAAACCGCCGTTATTTTGCAGTCACGCTTACCACCCGGCTGCAGTCCCCTGCACTTGGCAATCATCTTGGCGATATGCTCAGGCGTAGTGCCACAGCAGCCACCCACAATGCTCGGTCCTTCACCTGCCAGCTTATACATCAGCTCAGCATATTCATCAGGACCGACGTCAAAATAGGTTTTGCCGTCACGCTGCACCGGCAGGCCGGCATTGGGATTAAGGATGACGGGCAGACTCACAGCACGCAGCATCTGCGGCAGCAGGCGTCCCACCTGCACAGGTCCCAGACCACAGTTAAAGCCGATAGCGTCAACACCCAAGCCCTCGCACATCAAGGCCGCTGCCTCAACCGTCGCACCGGTCAAAAGCTTGCCATCCTCGTCAAAGGTCATGGTCACGCAGATCGGCAGGTCGCAATTTTCCTTAGCTGCCAAAATTGCCGCCTTAATCTCATATGTATCACTCATGGTCTCAATCAAAATCAGGTCGGCACCCGCAGCAGCACCATAGCGCACCATTTCGCCATAGGCCTCCACGGCCTTTTCAAAGGGCAGGTCGCCATAAGGCGCTAAAAGCTTACCCGTAGGGCCCAAATTAAGCGCTACAAATTTCTTGTCACGGCCGCCGCAGGCCCTTTTAGCAATCGCCACAGCGGCCTCAATAGTTTCCCTGCAGTCCAGGCCGCTGCCTGCCAGCTTTAGCGGGTTTGCGCCAAAGGTATTGGATTTTACGATATTAGAGCCTACATCCAGATAACCGCGATGTACAGCCTCAACAATATCAGGGTGAGTAAAATTCCAGCTTTCAGGCAGCTCTCCTGGCTGCAGGCCGCGTGCCTGCAGCTGTGTACCGGTTGCGCCGTCAAAAAACAGCATTTCCTTACCAAGTAGTTCCTTAAAGTTCATGGGTTTCGTGTTCTCCTCATTTGTTTATATTATAAAAAGCAGATGATGCCTGCTTATACAGTCACAAAGCAGATGACGCCTTATCCGGCGTCTCTATACGCTAAAGCAACAATCTATGACAGACGCCGTAGAAGGTATTAGATGCGAAGTAACCGCGACGACGGCGTATTACTTATACTCCTAGGAGCGGTTACAAAGCAGATAATGCCTTATCCGGCGTCTCTATACGGGCAGTTGACGTTGCTACACACCATACACTTATTCTGCACACAGGCAGTATCATGCGACAAACCAATGACCGCCGTGACGGATTTGGACGGAGCCATCATCAGCCCATCCGTAAGGGTGAGACCGATGCGCTTGGCACAATCCAAAACACCAAACAGCAACCGCTGCTCCGACAAATCCCAATCGCCATAGCCTGGCGAAAAGCGCGGCCGCTGCACTAAAGCACCCGTATCGATGCCAGCCTGCACCTCGTTACAATAGCTTTCAATAAGCGAAGCTGCCACGGCCTGCGCCGCCGCACCCTCGGCCACGCTGCCAAGCACCAGACGGTGAATAGCAACATCCACCCTGCTGCCCAAAGTCGCCCCCAAAAGCAGCACCTCGTTGCAGCCCTTAAGGTGCTGCGCCAGCCCATGCGAGTTAAAGCGCACGCCACAGCCAAGGGTTACGCCCTGCGCATCCACGCTGACGTTCTGTCTTTGCAGGACATAACGTGCCTGCACCTCGTTGCGCAGCTTTAGGTATACTGTATCTACCAAAATTTCCGCAGCCTTGTCACCAGGCCGGGCCCGCAAATAGCGCAACGCCTCTTTCTGATTAAATTCCATATTAATTACTCCCTTCCACCAACCGCTGTGGCCTGGGAGAAGGTAACGGCGCATATAAAGAATTTTTTAACGCTACTACCCTATCACAAGCCTTATCTATCGACGATTTCAGAAAGGCTTTCCATAATGCCGCCAATAATTTCTGGCTTGTTCATGGTATAGATATGTACATTCTCAAAGCCATTGGCAATCAGGTCGATAATCTGTCCTGTAGCATAGGCAATGCCAGCCTGCTTCAGGGCCTCCGGCTTATCAGCAAACTTTTCCACCATAGCACGGAACTGCGGCGGCAGCTTGGTGCCGCTCAGCTGGCAGATACGGATGATCTGCTTAGCGTTGGTAACAGGCATGATGCCAGGTACGACAGGAACGTTGATACCGGCACGCAGCAGACGGAACATATAGTTGTACAAAATCGTGTTATCAAAAAACATCTGCGTAACCAAAAAGTCCACGCCTGCATCCACCTTGTATTTGGTATTTTCAATATCCTGCTCCAACGAACCGGATTCCGGATGTCCCTCAGGATAGGCAGCACCACCCACGCAAAAATCTCCCTGCTTTTTAATAAAGCACATCAAATCGCTGGCGTGCTTAAAATGCCCGGTGTACGCACCCTCCATATCCGCAGGTACGTCGCCGCGCAGCGCCAGGATATTGTTTACACCAAATTCCTGCAGCTGGCCCAGTACACTGCAAATTTTTTCCTCATCTGACTTCATACAGGTCAGGTGCGCCAACGCCGGCAAGCCGTTTGCCTGCACCTCCTTGGCCAAAGCAGCAGAATAACCAACGGTGCTGCCACCGGCACCATAGGTAACGCTCATATAGGACGGACGTACTGCCGCAATTTTTTTGGCAATCTCCAGACTGTTTTGCAGCTCCGCTCCCTGCTTGGGCGGAAACAGCTCGCAGGAAATGTGAATCTTGCCGTTCTTTAAGATATCAATAATTTTCTCAGCCATAATTATCTCCCCACTTTTGCACATTTGTAAGCTATTTTAACAGTTAACCGCTATTTTGGCAAACTAAAAGCAATTTATATTAGCATTTTACCACAAAACCTAGTAAATTGCTAAATTTGTTACGAAAAAAATTCCCACAGCCGGTAACAGCTGCGGGAACGTGTTTTTTAGTGGCGGAGACGGTGGGATTCGAACCCACGTGCCGCGCAAAACGGCAAACTGATTTCGAGTCAGCCGCGTTATGACCACTTCGCTACGTCTCCAATATTCTACTCATGCCAATACCTACGCATCAGCCTAACATTAATATTATATAGGAAAACAGCGGCGTTGGCAATAGCAATTACAATAATTCCTGTTTTTTACGTGCCCTGTTTTCCTCACGCCGCCGCTTAAAAAAAGCCTTCATCACTGCGGCACATTCTTCCTCGCACACGCCGCTAACCACCTCGGCGCAATGATTAAGATTAGGATTGGTGATAATGTTAAAAATGGATTCGGCGCCTCCGGCCTTGCTGTCAGGGCAGCCATAAACGACCCTGTCCACCCTGCTGTTGACAATAGCACCGCTGCACATGGGGCAGGGCTCCACCGTCACATACAACGTACAACCGCTCAGCCGCCAGCGCTTCAGCCTGGCGCAGGCCTCACGGATGACGATGATTTCGGCGTGGGCCGTGGCGTCATTCCAGATTTCACGCATGTTGTGAGCGGCGGCGATGACCTCGCCAGCTGCGTTCACCAACACAGCGCCAATCGGGATTTCTCCCAGCTCTGCCGCCTTGCGCGCCTCCGCCAGTGCCAGCTGCATATATTTGCTATCGTCTATCATGCTTCCTCCGCTGCTTCCATCAGCTGCTCCCATTTTTCCATCAGCTCAGCAATTTTAGCCTCATATTCCCCATGCTCTACCGCCATTGCCGCACTGTGCTGCGGATCAGTATGGTTGGCAGGATCAGCCATCTGCTTTTCCAAAAGTCCCATCATAGCCTCCTGCTCGCGGATGGATAGTTCCACCTTGGGCAGCAGCCTTTGCGCCTCCTCGGGACTATAGCGCCGCTTTTTGGTCTCCTGCGGTTTAGCTTCCTTCCCAGCTGCAGCCTGCACCTGTTTTTTGGCCTGCGCCGCTGCATAGGCAGCCTGCTTTTCTGCCTCAGCCTGCGCCTGCTCCCGTGCCTGCGCCAGCTTTTGCTTTTCTTCTAAATAAAAGGCATAGTCTCCCTTATAGTCCTTAAGGCGGCCATCCTCGATTTCCCAGATGCGATCTGCCACCTCGCCTACAAAGTAACGGTCATGGCTGACTACCAATACTGTACCATCAAAGGACTCCAGGGCAGCCTCCACCGTTTCGCGCGCCATAATATCCAAATGGTTCGTGGGCTCGTCCAGTACCAGGCAGTTAGCGCCATCCAGCACCAGCTTGAGCAAAACCAGGCGCGCCTTCTGGCCGCCGCTCAGCTCGCCAATCCTTTTAAAAACATCGTCACCATGAAAAAGCATACCGCCAAGCATACTGCGCGTATGCTCCTCAGTGAAGCCATATTCAATGACAAAGTTTTCCAGCAGCGTCTGCTCCGGCTTTAGACGCTCATAGCTTTGCGAAAAATAACCAACCTGCACCCTGTTGCCGATTTTGGCCTTGCCCTTGAGCGGCGGCACTTCACCCAAGATAGTTTTGAGCAGCGTCGTCTTGCCCGTGCCATTGGCACCCAAAAGCGCTGCCTTCTCGCCACGGCGCAGCGTTAAATTGATACCGCCTGCCAACACCTTATCGCCATAGCCAATGGTCAGATCCTCCATAATCAGCACGCGCTCGGCACATTCCGCTGCAGGCGGCAGACGCAGCGCAAACTCTTCATTATGCACAGGTGCGTCCAAACGCTCCAGACGGTCGAGCTGCGACTGACGACCACGCGCCATCTTGCTTTTAATGCCGGCCTTAAAGCGGCGGATATAGGCCTCAGTGCGGGCTATGTAGTCCTGCTGCGCGTTATACGCTGCCTCCAGCGTAGCGCTCTGAATCGCCTTCTGCTCCAGATAACGGCTGTAGTTGCCCTTGAAGGACTGCAGTCTGCCGCCCTCCATTTCTAGAATGCGCACGGCCACGTTATCCAAAAAGGCACGGTCATGGCTGACTACCAAAAGACCACCCTTAAACTCACGCAGATAAGCCTCCAGCCACTGCGTCATCACGATATCCAAATGATTCGTCGGCTCGTCCAATATCATAAAGTCAGGATTACGCACCAATGCTGCCGCCAGCATCAGTCGTGTCTTCTGGCCGCCGCTCAGCGTGGCTGCATCCTGCGCCCACCAATTTTCAGTATAACCCAGGCCGATAAGCACACGCTTGATGCGGTTTTCATAATTATAGCCGTCAATAAATTCGTAGCGCTTGAGTACGCGGCCATATTCTGCCAGGCACTCGTCCAGCTCCTCACCCGTAAGACTGCCGCTGGCCTGCTCCAGCTGCGCCAATTTTTGCCGCAGAGTAATGATTTCGGGGCAGGCCGCCAGCATAAACTGCCAAATCGTACCACAAATATCCGTAAAGCCCTGCTGTACGTAGCCCACACTAATACCGGGTTCAAATTTAATTGCACCACTATCAATCCAATCAGGATTGAGCAGGCAGCGCAGCAGCGTGGTCTTGCCGCTGCCGTTGACGCCCACCAGGCCTACGTGCTCGCCCTGCTCCACCATAAAGCTGACGTCCTTAAAAATTTCGTGAATGCCAAAAGCCTTGGCAATTTTATCTACTACTAACTGCATAATGCACTATTACTCCTATTACTTATTTTCAAAAATATATTATAGACAAAAAGAACCGCTGTGTCCACTACGAACACAGCGGCTATGTGTTTTTAAGATTTATGTACCATGATAAGCGCTGCCTTGGCATGACGCAGCATCAGCTGGTGCTTACGCCAGCGGTAGCAGAGCATCGGCACGACAAGCATCGGCACACCCGCATACAGCGTCTGCCGCAAATCAGGAGTAAAGGCAATAACGGCCAGGCAGAACACCTGCGACCAGATGCCGAAATTGGTAATATAAGGGAAAAGCGGCGTTTTATATTTCAGCTCACCCTCACGACCCTCGGCAATCATCCTGCGGCGAAAGTTATACTGACTCCAGCAGATAGAAATCCAGGCCATCGCACCGGTAAAACCGCTAACTGCCAATAGATAGGTGTACATGGTGGAATCGGGGTTCAGCGTATAGAAAACGATAACCGCCCAGCAGGCGCAGACAGAAGCAATAATGGAGTTTTGCGGCATGCCATTCTTGTTCAGCCTGCCTAAAAACGCAGGTGCCATATCCATGCAGGCCAAAGCATGCAGAGCACGGGCGCCGCCATAAAGACCACTGTTGGCACAGGAAATGCCAGCCACCAAAACCACAAAGGCAATAGCCGAGGCCATACCCTCAAAGCCGTATTCCGAAAGAGCAGCAGCAAAAACGCTTTCCTTCAAATTTGCCTTATCCCAGGGCATGATAGAAAGCAAAAGCGTAATAGGGATTATATAAAGAGCGATTACACGCCAGGAAACGTTGCGCACTGCAATGGGAATGCTCTTAGCCGGGTTCTTGCATTCACCGGCAGCCAGGCCGATAATTTCCGTACCCTGAAAATTTACCAAAATGATAACCATCGTCAGGATGATGGGCCAATAGCCCATGGGCGCAAAGCCACCATGCGACAGCAGCACGCTGGCACCAAGATAGCCGTTGTCACCAATAAGACCCAGGACGATTAAACCGGCAACGCCACAAAAAGCTATCAGGGCAGTAATTTTGATGATAGAAAGCCAAAATTCACTTTCGCCAAAATTATTCACATGGAAAAGATTGATTACTGTCACCAGCAGGCCAAAAAGAATCGCCCACCACATCTGGCTGACCGCAGGCACAAAGTTGTTCATAATGATGCCTGCTGCAATCATCTCCGAGGGAACGTAGGCCATCCAGTTGAGCCAATAGGCCCAGCCCACGCCACAAGCCCAGGTTGAAGAAATATTCTCTTTAGCGTAGGTTACAAAGGAACCGGAAATCGGTTTGGCTACAGCCAGCTCCGCCAAGCACATCATGACGGCCAGCACAATCGCACCGCCTAACAGATATGCCCAGATAATTGCCGGTCCTGCCTGTTCAATCGCATAACCCGCGCCCAAAAAATAACAGCTGCCAATGATGCCTCCTATAGAAATCATCTGCAAATGCCTGTTCTTCAAGCTTCTATTCATCGTCGGTTCGTTCATGGCCTTAATAACACAACCTTTCTCCCTAAT
>CAVKMV010000001.1:60320-61269 GCA_963657675.1 Ruminococcus intestinalis | reverse complement strand
TCTCCCTGACTTTCCAGCCGTAAATTTATTCATGAGAAGATTTTACTACAAAATTCCGCGATTGGCTAGTAAAAAATGCACTAAAAGCGCTGGTTTTACAAAAAAATTAATTTTGCTCTGTTTTCCGTCATTTTGCACCATTTTCATATATAGTTGCATGGTTTTTCTCACGCCAAGGCAAGCAAAAATATAGCGCCTCCACCCTCAAAAAAGCAGGCAGAAGCGCTATATATGGAATAATTATAAATGGTTAAACAAGGGCCAGAGATGCATACAGATAAAGCCCAGCCCGCTCACAAGCAGCATGCACAATACCGAAAGCCTGACGCCGTTTTTCAGCAGGTCATCGGGATTAAGGCCATAGGTTACGCCTACGGCACGTGTGCTCACCGGCAGGATAAAGGCACAGTTGACGGCAACAATTGAGGTCAGGATATAAGGAATGGGATTCAGCCCCAGCTGCTGCGAAATACTTTGCACCACTGGTATGGAAATAGAAGCAGCGGCTGTATTGCTGCTAATTTCCGTCAGGAAGGTAGCAAACAGCGTCAGGCTGAGCATTGTCTCCCAGCCACCATTTAGCGGCAGCAGGGTGATAACCTTAGCAATTTGCGTCGCTGCGCCGGTTTTGGTAATCAGCTGCCCCAATGCCAGACCGCCTGCGAACAAAAAGATCATCCCCCACATGATGCCCTTTTCTGCCTCGCGCCAGGTCAAAAGCAGCTCGCCGGTTTCATTGCGCAGCATAAACGTGAGCATACCAAAGGTAAAGAATACATAGGCAGGCTTCATAAGCGGCAGATAAGCCACATACAGCGGACGCACGAAGGCCAGCACTGTCGCCAGCACAAAAAGCCACAAACCCAGCTTTTCCCCACGCTTCATCGGTCCAAGCTTAGCGTAGGCTGCACGAAAATATTCCCTGCCACCGGCCAGCCTTTTGATAGGC
>CAVKMV010000001.1:3507-60277 GCA_963657675.1 Ruminococcus intestinalis | reverse complement strand
GCAGGAAAGCCAAAATAAGCAGCATAATAATAAACAGCAGCGGCAAAAAGCGGATAACCCAGTCTACATACATGAATTCGTGTCCCGTGAGCTTTTCCAGGTAGCTGATGGCGACAAGGTTGGAGCTGCTGCCCAAGGGCGAGCCAAAGCCGCCGAAGCCCGCGCCCCACACGATGGCCAGCAGAATGGGCGTTGCTACAGGATTATCCGTTATCTGCTGCTGCCCCAAGAAGCGCAGCATACTCACAGCCACGGGCAAAAGTATCATGACCACCACAACGTTGGGCAAAAAAATAGACAGCACCGTGGACGCTACCAGCCAGACGCAAATCTGCTCGCGCATGCCCGTTCCCAGACCGCACAGGCTTTTAATCGCCAGGCGCTTGTCCAGATGCGTTTTTTCCCACACCAGGCTGATGAGGTCACTGCCCACGAGCAGCACGACGATTTCCGAAAAATATTTGCTGATAATACCGTCCATCGGTACCATACCAAAGATAGCGTTAAGCGGAATGGGCAAAAGCGATGTCACCGCGATATTCACAGGCCGCAGCACCCACCACAGACCCATCCAGAAGATGGTGGCGATGGCCGCCGCCTGCTTAAAATCAATGATAGGCGCAAGCAGGCCCAGCACCACCAAAAACAGCAGTGGTCCTGATAATACATTCAAAGAACGATGTTTGGTCATAATAAGACTTCCTCTCCCCAGGTCTCAATTTTACTTTACTTAATTATACTCGCGCCTTATAATTAAGTAAAAGACTTTATTTTGATTAATATAATCATTTTTTATTATATTTTTAGGGAGAATAGCGATGGATTTTGCTTTTTACCGCAACTTTATCACTGTTGCCGAAACAGGCAACCTCAGCGCCGCCGCCAAACGTCTGGACATCGTCCAGCCAGCACTCAGCGCACAAATAAAGACTATCGAAAAGCTTTACGGCGTACAGCTTTTTAAGATGCAGCGCGGCAAGCGGCACATCGAGCTGACGGAGGCGGGCGAAGCCTTTTTGCGTCAGGCACGCCAGCTTTGCAGCACCGAGGATAACCTTAACCTCAGCATGCAGGCCTTCAGCGCGCGCGCCAGCGGCACGCTGCGCCTGGCAGTATCCCACGTGCGTACCGACTATTTTTTGCGTCACTACCTGCTGCCCTTTGCCCAAAGACAGCCAGCTGTAAGCTACCAATTTTACGATGCCACGGTAGAGCAGCAACAGGAGCAGCTGGAAAACGGCCTTATTGATTTTGCCTTCGCCAACGCCCCCCTGCCTGCGGCGCACAGCTTTGCCACCATCAAGGTGCGGCGCGAATATTTTTATGCCTATTACAGGGCAGATTATACCACTCCCTGGCCTGCTGCCTGCAGCTCTCCCAATCTGGCGCATTTAGATAGTGCGTCACTGGCCTGCAGCTACGGCAGCTATGATTTGCTGCGCACAGCCTGCCATGAACACGGCAGCCGTCCGCACATCACCTTTATCGCCACCACCGCCGAAAGCGCCATTACCTTCGCTACCGGCGGCCTAGGCATTGCCATCGTCCCTGCCCTGCCCGAGGACGCTGTGCCACCTCAAATGCTGCGTCTGCCGCTTGACGAGCCAAGGCTTTGCTTTGAGCTGATGCTGTATTGGAGCAGGGAGCGCAGGCTGACGCCTGCGGCAGAGCTTTTCCTGGACTTTTTTCAAAAGCAAAATAGCCAAATATAAACAAAAAGAGGCTGGGACAAAACTAACTTCACGAATTAGAGAATCTCTATAATTTAAGTATTTCCTAAAATTTTTCTACTAAAAAACCAGTGAAAATTTATCTGACGATAAACCTCCACTGGTTTTTCTGTTTAAGGTTGGGTTTTGTCCCAGCCTCTAATTTTTATTTATTTGCTTTGTTCTTCTGCTGGAGCAGCCGAATCTGTTACAGCTGCAGCTTCGACAGTGCCTTCCTCAGTCTTTTCTGTAGCAGAAGCCTTGGCGGCATCTTCCTCAGCCACAACGGACTGGGCTACAAGCGCACGCTTTTCTTCGGCGGAAAGAATGTGACCATATTTGACCAGCTGGTTGATTTCTTCCTCCTCCAGCGTTTCCTTCTCCATCAAAGCCTTAGCAATGACATGCAGCTTATCGATATTATCTGAAAGCAGCTTTTCGGTAGCAGCGTAGGCATCCTCCATAAAGGTGCGTACTTCCTTATCAATTTCGGCTGCAACCTCTTCGCTGTAATCCTTGTCGCGGGCGATATCGCGTCCCAGGAATACCTGGTCCTGACGATGACCAAAGGTTACGGGGCCAATATTATCGCTCATGCCATATTCGCAAATCATCTGGCGGGCAAGCTGGGTTGCACGCTGCAAATCATTGCTGGCACCGCTGGAAATCTCCTTGAGCACCAGTGCCTCGGCCACACGGCCGCCCAAAAGCACCTTCAGCTCATCCAGCATTTCGCTGCGGGTTGCGTAATATTTATCCTCCTTGGGCAGGCTCAGGGTATAACCACCGGCACGGCCACGGGGAATGATTGTAACCTTGTGTACAGGATCTGTATTGTCCAAAAGCATACCAACGATGGTATGACCACCCTCATGGTAGGCAGTAAGGCGTTTTTCCTTATCGCTGATGACACGGCTCTTGCGCTCCGGTCCCATGATGACACGCTCGGCAGCCTCTTCCATTTCCGGCATATTGATAACCTTTTTATCCTTGCGGGCGGTGAGCAGGGCAGCCTCGTTCACCAGGTTGGACAAGTCGGCACCGGTAAAGCCAGGTGTACGCTGGGCAATGACGTCAAGGTTAACATCGTCGCCAACAGGCTTGCCTTTTACATGCACCTTCAAAATATCGGTACGTCCCTTAATATCCGGACGGTCCACCACGATCTGACGGTCAAAGCGGCCCGGACGCAGCAGTGCAGGATCCAGAATATCCGGACGGTTGGTGGCAGCAATCATAATAATGCCTTCGTTGGCGCTAAAGCCATCCATCTCCACCAGCAGCTGGTTCAGGGTCTGCTCCCTTTCATCATGGCCACCGCCAAGTCCGGCACCACGCTGACGGCCGACAGCATCAATCTCGTCAATAAAGACAATGCAGGGAGCACTCTTTTTGGCCTGGTCAAACAAATCGCGTACGCGGGATGCGCCTACGCCGACAAACATTTCCACAAAGTCAGAGCCGGAAATGCTGAAGAAGGGAACGCCTGCCTCGCCAGCAACAGCCTTAGCCAGCAGGGTTTTACCTGTACCCGGAGGACCGTACAAAAGCACGCCCTTGGGAATCTTGGCACCCAGGTCATTATATTTTTGCGGATGCTTCAAAAATTCTACGACCTCTTCCAGCTCCTGCTTGGCCTCTTCGGCACCGGCAACATCCTTAAAGGTTATTTTCAGCTTTTCTTCATCATAGCGACGGGCACGGCTCTTGCCAAAGCTCATCACCTTACCGCCACCGGCACCACCCTGGTTCATCAGCATAAACCACAGGCCTACGATAATCAGCATCGGCAGAATCGAGCTCAAAATGCTCATCCACCATGGCGGCTGCGGCGGCAGCTCTGCCTTAATATCTACATTTTTAGCTTCCAGCTTTTCCACCAGCTTGCCGTCATTGGGCGCAACCGTAGAAAAATCCTTACCATCCTTTAATTTACCGCTGATAACGTTATCAACAATAGTTACCTGCTTGATCTCGCCCTGCTGCACATGCTGCATAAAGCTGGTATAGCTTATATCAGCAGGCTTAGCATTTTTGTCACCATAAAAATCAAACATACCGATAATTACCATGATAATCAGCAGATAAAAAAGCACGTTCTTAAAAAATTTATTCAAGCACGTAGCCTCCTTCCACTTAGCTCATAATAAATTATTATATTATAGATAGGAAAAACTAGCAACAGTTTTATGTAATTCGCAATTTTTAGCTTGAAAGAGCTGCGCAAGATTTATTTGCGTGCATATACAGACGGCTTCAGCACGCCGATAAACGGCAGATTGCGGTAATCACCTGCATAATCAAGACCATAGCCCACAACAAATTCATCAGGAATCTTAAAGCCTACATAATCAGCCTCCAGGCCGTTAATGCGGCGCTCGGCCTTGTCGCACAGGGCAGCAGTTTTGAGCGTTGCCGGCTTGTACTGGCGCAGCATGTCGCTAATAGCGGCGAAGGTCACACCGCTGTCAATAATGTCGTCAATAACCAGCACGTCCTTACCCTGAATGTCTTCGCTAATATCTAATTTTACCTTTACATTGCCTGTAGTGCTGGTACCGTTGCCATAGGAGGAAGCAACCATAAAGTCCACACGTAGCGGCAGATCAATCGCGCGGGTCAGGTCAGTAGCAAACCAGGCTGCACCCTTGAGCAGGATGATAACAACTAAATCCTTACCAGCATAATCAGCAGCAATTTCCTTGCCCATTTCCTGTACGCGTTCATCAATTTGTTCCCTTGTCAGCAATACGGTTTTGATATCGTCATGCATTTTCTATTCTCCTTTGGAATTAATTTATATTATTTTTTAAAATAAGCAATTTATTTTTTAGGCAGGCCGTTATTTTCTGCGGCAGCTGCACACACTTGCCGCCTGTGCGTCTCCTGCACAACGCCTCCAGCGCCTGCGTACGCTCGTAGGACAGCTCCTCGCCGCCAAGCGCGAAGTACGCCCGCCTTAAAAGGCGCACCCTAAGTGCGGGCGCAAGCTCCCCCAGCGCATCTATATCAAAGATAACGCTGCCCGCCTGCTCCCCGGCCAGCTGCCTATAGCTTTGCGCCGCCAGCTGCTCCAGGCAGTCCGCATCCTGCGCTAAAAGCTCTGCTGTACGTGCCAGCGCAGGAACAATGGCACTGTTAAAATTGCGCTCCAAATACGGCAAAAGCTCCAGCCGCACGCGGTTACGGGTATAGGCAGTATCGGCATTAGTGCTGTCATAGGCGCAGTCAATACCGCAAAGCCTGCAATATTCCTCCAACAGAGCTTTAGGCAAAGCCAAAAGCGGCCTGATTATATCATCTGACTGCGCGCGCATACCGCTGATACCGTCCAGGCCCGCACCACGCAAAAGCTTTAGCAGCACCGTCTCTGCCTGGTCGCCCAAATGGTGTGCCGTCACAACGGCAGTGGCACCAAGCTGCACACGATAGCGTCGCAGCACTGCGTAACGCAGGCGGCGTGCGGCATCCTCTGTAGAAAGGTGGTGCTCCCTGGCCATATCTGCAGCCCGGACGTGCTCTGCGTAAAAGGGCAAATTGTAGTTTTGACAAAAATCCCGCACCAGCTGCAAATCGCGCAGGGCTTCCTCCCCACGCAGGCCGTGTTCAACGTGGCACACGCTGTAGCGCCCCCAGCCTGAGGCAGCAAGCACGCTGCACGCATGTGCCAACGCCAACGAATCAACACCGCCGCTTACGGCCAAAAGATAGTGGCCGTCACTGCGCAGGTGCTTTTTAACTGTCCTTTGCAGTGCGAATACCGCTGGCGGAACCTGCCTCATAATCTGCCTCTCCTTGTGCTACGAAAAGAAAAGGCACTCACAGGAGTGCCAATTCATCATTTTACTACTGCCTTATCTTTCACGTCTGGCACCACGACCACCGCGCTTGGATTCCGTGTTACGCTTCAAATCCAGCATACGGTCATCGCTGTCTTTCAAAAATTTGGATAATTTATCCTCAAACGAAACAGGTCCCATAGGTCTTGTACCCTGGGTGCGTGCACCACCAATGCGACGCTCGCGGTTATCGCCCTGCGGACGCGGACCATTATTGACGCGACGCTCACGGTTGTCACCCTGCGGACGCTGCGGACGCGTTTGCTGCACTGCCGGCGGCGGGGTCAGCTGTTTAATCGACAGCCCGATTTTACCGCGCTCATCAACAGTAAGCACCTTAACCTTGACCTTGTCGTGCTCCTTTAAAAAGTCATGCACGTCTTTTACGTAAACGTTAGAAACCTCGGAAATGTGAATCAGGCCAACCTTGCCCTCCGGCAATTGGACAAAAGCGCCAAAATTTGTGATACCTGTAACTTCACCCTCTACAATTGCACCTACTTCAAGTGACATCGAGAAAAAAATCCCCCTTAAACATTCTTGATACTCTTGTATTATACTCTTAAAAATTTCATGGTGTCAATAAAAAAAGCAGAACAAAATCACACGTTTCTGTTCTGCTTATTTTTTCTCATCAACAATAAATAGCGGTACCTCGTTCTTGCCCACCATGTTATAATCCTCGCGGGCCAGCTTTTCGATGTAACGCGGGTCATCAAGGCGCTTGCGCTCTGCCTCAAGCTCAGCCTTCTGCTGCTTAAGCACTGCAATGCGCTGCTCAGTGGCGGCCTGCTCCTCCTTGATCAGGTGGATAGAATATTCCTGCTTACCAATGACGCACAGACAGGCAGCAATCAAAACCAGCATAAAAAGCCTAAAGCCCCTGGCCTTATGTTTCACGCGATGTCTCACCATACTGCACCCCCATTAGGCATTCCTATATCTGAACAAAAAGCCCGACTACAAAAGCCGGGCTCAGCAATAACGCAGCTTATTTTGCGTTGACAACGTCCTTGAAAGCCTTGCCAGCCTTAAAAGCAGGAACAGTTGCTGCAGGAATAACTACCTTTTCACCGTTTTGCGGGTTCTTACCCTCACGCTCTTTACGGGTACGTGCTTCGAAAGTGCCAAAGCCTACTACTTGTACCTTGTCACCCTTGGCAACTACCTCTTTTACAGTCTCCAGGGTAGCAGTAATAGTTTTTTCAACATCTTTTTTGGTTAAGCCGGCTTTTTCTGCAACAGCGGCGATTAACTCAGTCTTGTTCATTAAAATTTCCTCCTTCTTATGACTTCAGCTTTAATACAAATGCTTGCAGAGCACGTAACAGCGTAACGTAACTCAAACTTAACTAGCAATAGTATTCTACACTGTTAGGCTTTTTCCTGCAAGTCTTTTTGCAAAATATTTAGGAAAACCGCCTAATTTGGTATTATTTTAATAAATTTATTGCTATGACAGCCTCATAACAGCTGTTTTCTTTCTAATTTTTTTAGCTTCGTCCCAGAATTTATCCAATTCAGCCAGACTGAATTCCTGCCAGCCTTTGCCGGATTTCTCCACCTGCTGCTCTACATAACCAAAACGGGCAGCAAAGCGGTTATTCGTACCATTCAAGGCAACCTCAGGCTCGATCTTGTAAAAGCGTGCGTAATTTACCAAGGCAAAAATCACGTCACCCAGCTCGCCCTCGGCAGCAGCCTTATCGCCCTTTGCCAAAGCCTCCTGCAGCTCGCCAAGCTCTTCCTCCACCTTGGCCCACACGTCCTTGACGTCGCTCCAGTCAAAGCCCACCTTGGCGGCCTTGCCTTGCAGCTTATAGGCACGCATAAGCGCCGGCAGTCCCTGCGCTACACCGTCTAAAACGTGCTTACGCTCCTGCTTTTCCTGCTTTTTGATTGCTTCCCAGTTCACCAGCACCTCGTCGCTGCCACTGACATGGGTATCGCCAAACACATGGGGATGACGGCGGATAAGCTTATCAACAACGTCGTCAATAACATCCTGCAGATCAAAGCTGCCTGCCTCCTGCGCCATGCGTGCGTGGAAAACAATCTGCATCAGCACATCGCCCAGCTCCTCGCGCATGCCCTTGACATCACCCTGGTCCACAGCCTCAAGGTATTCATACACCTCTTCAATCATGTTACTACGGATAGAGGCGTGCGTCTGCTCCCTGTCCCAGGGGCAGCCGCCAGGCTCGCGCAGCGTGCGCATAACGTCAACCAACGGCTGGATATCCACATCATCAAAGCCTGCCTCAGGCAAAAAGTCATCTGCGCAGGCCTCTATTTCCCCATCCTCTGCGTCCTCAGCATCAAATTCGATGACGCCAAGGTCAGCAGGCATTTCTGTCTGCTCCGCCACAGGCGGAATGTAGGCACTCGTCAGATGATCTATGTTAGGCTGCCGGTCCAGCTCAAACAGCTTGATAGGACGACATTCCTCATCAGGCAGGCCCAGGTTACGCAAAAAGTAAATCTCATATTCGTCAGGCAGCGCCTCCATCAAGGCCAGCTTCAAATCGCCAGCCACCATTTGATTGTATACCTGAGTAACAATCAGCGGATGATTACCGGCAATGGCTGCGGTGCCAAAATCCTGCGCATCAATAATCTGCAGTCCGGCAATAGGGTCAATGCCAAGCTCCACATAAGCCAAATCCAAAAAGCTCATGGACGGCTTAATTAGCAGCTTCACGCCCTGCTCCCGTGCAGCAGTACGCAGCAGCACTACGGTCTTTTCGGCCACAAGCGGACTGCCGGGCACAGCATAAACCACATCGCCTGCTGCAGCAGCCGCCAGCACACGGCTGACAATAGCTGCATATACCTCTTCAAAGGAATCCAGCGTTTCGTATAAATCATCGCAGGAGGTAAACTCCACGTCCTGCCTCTGCAGCTCTGCCACCGTCGGATGCACCGCAGTCCGCAAAATTACCTGCGCCTCTCCCTTCAGCAGTCCCATTGTTTCCAGTGAAAGGTTGCCCACAGCGCCGGGGCCAAGACCCACTATTGTTATCGTTCCCATGCTACGCCTTCTTTCTTTTATCTAATGAATTTTTTCAGGAGCGGCAGCTGCAGCAGCTCCTGCCTGTTAAGCAGCCCAAAAAGCGGCAGCAGCAGTGCGTAAGTGCCAGCAGCACCAATTAGGGCAATAACAGTCGCTACGTTCTGCCCTAAGGGTATAAACAGACTGTGCAGCTCCCAGGCAGCAGCCCCCATAAGGGCAGCTGCAAGAAATATTTTTATTGTATCCGTCCAAATAAACCTAATGCTAAAATAATGCAATGCGGCAATGTTCAGCAACGCAGTCAGGCCAAAATTTATGTTAGTAGCCCAGGCCGCACCGGCAATGCCATACTGCGCATTTGTTAAACAATACACGCTCACGACCTTGGCCACAATGCCAATAAGCATATTCAGCATGGGCAGGGTTGTGTACCCCATTCCCTGCAGCATACCTGCCGTCACCTGCTGCAGTCCCAAAAGCCAGATAGCTGGGGCACTGTGCATAATAGCCGTCCCCGCCGCCTGCGTGCCATAAAGCAGCTGGCTGAGAGGCCAGGCCAGCACCGCCATGCCTACGGAAGCCGGAACCGTCAAAAGGGAGCACAGCTTCATCGCCGTAACCGTTTTAGCCTTGATCACCTGCCGCTGCGAAAGTGCCACTGCCTCCGAAATGGCAGGCACCAGGCTGGTTGCCAGCGACATCGTCGGTATGGTTGCCATCAGCCACAAAGGCTCCGCCATACCTGCCAGATAGCCAAACATGGTTGTCGCCTGCGCCACGCCCCAGCCGCTTTCCACCAGGCAATGTGGCACCAGCAGCGCGTCTATACTGCTGGTCACCGGCACAAGCGCGTTAGCACACGAAACCGGTATCGCCAAAAGCAGAAGCTGCTTAATAAGCGTCCCTGTACGCAAAGCACCCTGCCGCTCCACCTTGACTGCTGCTTCCTCCGTCAGGCTGTCTTTACGGTAGTAGCGGTAAAAGCAGCCCAATACCAAAAGACCCGTCAGGCTGCCGGGAACAGCACCAAAGGTCGCCCCCGCCGCCGCATATTCCAAGCCCTGCGGCAAAAGCACATACGCCAGCACTATCATCGTCATAACACGCACTAGCTGCTCCACAATCTGCGACACCGCAGGCGGCGTCATCAGCTGATGTCCCTGAAAATAACCACGGAAGCTGGCCAGGATGCTGCCAAAGAAAACAGCCGGCGTCAGTGCCAAAAGCGCGTAGTACGCACGCTGGTCGCGGATTATTCCCGAATCTACCAGCCAGCCTGCTGCTACTGCCAGCAGCAGTGCCAGTACCAGGCCGACCACCGCCATCAGGCGCAGCGACACACTGAAGACCCTGTTTACGTTAGTATAATCCTTTTGGGCCAAAAAGTCAGCAACCATAATAGAAATAGCGATAGGAATGCCGGCTGCAGAAACTGCAAGCAGCAAAAGATATACAGGATAGGCCATCTGATACAGGCCTATACCCTCACCGCCAAGCAGCCGTGAAAGCAGGATGCGGTTCACTGAACCAATGACCTTCACCATCAGTCCCGCAAGCGTCAAAATCACCGCGCCACGTAAAAATCTATCACTGCTCATAGCTTCTGCCCTCACCTCCCTGATCTGAATTTGATAGCCGGTACAGATGCATGCTGCAACCCAAAGCTATTCTATAAACGCAAAGCGTTCTACATCAAACATACCCATATCAGTAATACGCAATCTGGGGATGACAGGCAACGCCATAAAGCTCAGGCTGATAAAGGGGTCAATTCCCTGCGGCACGCCCTGCGCATGCGCCTGTCTGGCAATATCATCCAGGCTGTAGGCCAGCTCCTCACGGGGAGCGCTGCTCATAAGACCGCAGATGTTGAGAGGTACTGTGCCCACGACCTGCGTCCCGCGCACCAGCGTATAACCGCCCTGTACACGCACCAGCTCCTTGGCCGCCACATTCATAGCCGCAGGACTGGTGCCAATAACGATGAGGTTGTGCGAATCATGCGCCACTGTTGTCGCGGCAGCACCGTCACGCAGGCCATAACCACGCAAAAGCCCCAGCCCTACATTGCCTGTAGCATGATGGCGCTCCAGCACTGCAATCATATGCAGCTCGCCACGCGCCAGCGCTTCCGGCACCACGCTGCCTTCAATGCGTCCCTTTTCCGTAAAGATTTCACCTGGCAGCATTTCGATAACCGGATAGGCCCTGTCAGGCTCAAAATGCTGCAGGCTGAAGGTTTCCTCATCAAACGCCGCCGGACGCACGCTGCCCTTAAGCACGTTGCCAGGATCTACAGGCTGCACAGCGGCCGCCAGCTTCAAGGCATCCTTGCCCTTGTGATATACACCAAGGGGCTTCAGGCTCTCCAAATCATCAAAAATAACCAGGTCTGCCTGCCAGCCAGGTGCCACGGCACCCACACGGCGCAGGCCATAAATGCGTGCGGCATTAATGCTGGCTATGCGCAGCGCCCGTACCGGAGACATTCCCAGCTTAATAGCCATCTGCACACAATGGCGGATGGTGCCTTCGCGGTGGATATCGGCCAGATGCTTATCGTCTGTACAAAAGGCAAAGCCCGAAACATCCACGCCCTCGGCCAGTGCTCCCTTTAAGATCGCTGTAAGATTGCGTGACGCACTGCCTTCGCGCACAAGCACCGCCATACCATTGCGCAGCTTTTCGCTTGCTTCCTCCCAGCTGATGCTTTCATGGTCAGTATCAATGCCACTGGCCGCATAGGCTGCAAGCTCCCTGCCGCTTACGCAGGGAGCGTGGCCGTCAACAACACGCCCTGCCTTATTAAACAGCTCCAGCTTTTTGATGACCTCGCTATAGCTATTGATGACACCGGGCACGTTCATCATTTCGCCCATGCCCCACACACCAGGTAAATCCATCAGTGCGGCCATCTCGGCAGCATCCATCACACAGCCGCTATGCTCAAAGGGAGTGGCAGGCACGCAGCTTGGCAGCTCCACATAATAGTTCAGCGGCATCGCACCGCCGGCTTCCAGCATATAGTGAATGCCGTCAGCACCTGCCACGTTGGCAATTTCGTGGGGATCGGTAATCAGGGTCGTAACGCCCCAGCGCAGCTCCTCGGCGCAGTAATGCTCCGGCGTCGCCATCGAGCTTTCTACATGACAGTGGGCGTTAATCAGCCCCGGTGCGATATAAGCACCATCTAAATCGATCACCTCATACGCCCTGTCATAGCTGCCAATACCGGCAATCACACCGTCAGCAACAGCGACATCAGCCTTATAAATTGTTTCGGTCAGCACGTCAACAACCCTGCCGTTCTTAAAAAGAATATCAGCAGGGTCGTTGCCTAATGCGACCGCACGGACACGGTCAGACATAAATTTTACCTCGTCTCAAATTTTTTATACAAAAATGTATTTAAGGATGAAGATAATAGCCAGGAAGTAAATAATACCACTGGTATTTTTCAGCCTGTAGGCACCTGTAAGCAGATTGATCGCTACATAAGAGATAATACCCATGGAAATGCCTTCGGAAATAGAATACATAAAAGGCATGGCTACAGCAGCAACAAAGGCAGGAATTGCTTCGGTCAGATCGTTAAAATCTACGTTCAGCAGACTGCTGACCATCAAAAAGCCTACAATTACGAGCGCAGGAGCTGTAGCGAAGGCAGGAATAGCCAAAAAGATAGGTGCCAAAAACAGGCTCAGGAAAAAGAGTACGGCGCTGGTGACAGCTGTCAGGCCTGTGCGGCCGCCTGCTGCAACGCCGGCACTGCTTTCGACAAAGGTGGTGACGGTGGAGGTACCAAGAATAGCACCACCGGTGGTGGCAACAGCGTCAGCCAAAAGCGCGCCCTGAATCTTGGGCAGTCTGCCTGATCTATCCAGCATATCGGCCTTGGAAGCAACGCCAATCAGCGTGCCCAAGGTATCAAACAAATCTACAAACATGAACGAAAGCATGATAGTGATAAAGTTAAAGGTTAAGATGGCACTAAAATCCAGCTGCATAAAGGTTGGTGCCAGGCTGGGAATAGCAATGCCGTTGGCAAAGCTGGGCATTACCGAAAACATGCCAAGCTTGGGATTAGGCACATAAATACCTGTAAGCTCGCAGGCCATACCCAAGGCCCAAGTAATCAATATGCCAAACAAAATACCACCAGGAACCCTTTTGGCCAGCATTACCGCAGTCAAAAGAATACCCACGAGCGCCAAAAGCGCACCAATACCGGTGGTCCAGAAGGTGCCGTCTGCCAGCGAGGCCTTGAAGGGGTACAGGCCGACAAGCGTGGGGCCGTCAACAACAATTTTGGCATTTTGCAGGCCAATGAAGGTGATAAACAGGCCGATACCGCTGGTAACACCAAACTTCAGCGCAGGTGGAATACAGTTAAACAATGCTTCGCGCACCTTCGTCAGCGACATGATGATAAACAAAATGCCTTCGACGAAAACTGCAGCCAAGGCAACCTGCCAGCTGTAGCCCATCTGTCCTACGACAGTATAAGCAAAAAAGGCGTTAAGACCCATGCCAGGTGCCAATGCAAAGGGATAGTTGGAAAAGATGGCCATAAGCAGCGTGCCCAGGCAGGCACCCAGGGCCGTCGCAGTAAACACAGCGCCGGCGTCCATACCGGCCGCGCTCAAAATGCCCGGGTTTACGGCCAGGATGTAGGCCATGGTCATGAAGGTAGTGATGCCTGCTATGATTTCTGTGCGGACATCAGTCTTGTGCTCCTTCAGACGGAAGGTTTTTTCCAAAAAATCTGTCATACGTTATAGCCTCCAATGCTACATATTTACCCAAACCGCAGGCTTCAGGCCAAAAAAGATGATAAGGCTGCCTGCGCAGCCACAGCAGCAATTAATAGGTCAAAATCTCCGGACCGTTTTCCGTAATCAGAATCTGGTGCTCCCACTGCGCCGAAAGGCTGCCATCATCAGTGTACACCGTCCAATTATTCGCCGCATCTACATAAATATCCTTGCGTCCCATGTTAATCATCGGCTCAATGGTAAAAATCATACCAGGCACCAGCACCATGCCAGTTTTACGCTTGCCCACATGGCAGACGAAGGGATCCTCGTGGAATTCTACTCCTACGCCATGGCCACCAAATTCTTCTACCACGCTGTAGCCATGCTTGTGCGCCAGTTTAGCGACAGCAGCACCGATATCACCCAAAAAGGCCCACGGCTGTGCCGCCTCAATGCCACGCAAAAGGCATTGCTTGGTGATAGCCACAAGGTCGGCGGCAGGCTTTGCCACCTTACCAATCATAAACATACGCGAGGCATCGCCATAATAGCCATTGTAGATAGTGGAAACGTCGACATTGATAATATCACCGCTACGCAGCACATCGTGCTCACTGGGAATGCCATGACAAACCTGGTCGTTCACCGATGTGCACACGCTCTTAGGAAAGCCCTCGTAGCCAAGCGGTGCAGGGATTGCGCCCTGCGCTACTGTATAATCATAAACAATGCGGTCAATATCCGCCGTCGTCATACCAGCCTTGATATACTTTGCTACCTCGTCAAGGACAGCAGTGTTAATCTGGCAGGCCCTGCGGATACCGGCAATCTGCTCCGGTGTTTTAATCATATCGCGGTCAGGAACCTGACAGCCCTGCGCCTGCAGTAACGCCATTTTTTGGTCATTCGTCATATGGCAGTCTGCATAAGCCTTGCCGCTGCCACACCAGCATAATTCTTGTTCCAACGAGAACACTCCTTATCTCTCTAAAATCTAGTAAATGCGCCTTGCAATATCAATATCTTCTATTTTACCACAAGTTTAAGGTAAAAATCACATTTTCCCGCTAAAATTCTATGACAACGTTCGGATTTTTATGTTAAAATTGTTCTGTATCACTTACGAATTAAGGAAGGAATCTTATGGAAGCATATGCAACGTATTTTGTCGATTTAATTTTGCATCTGGATAAGCATCTGCCGGAAATTATGGCAGCCTATGGTCATTTGATTTACGCTATCCTGTTTATAGTAGTCTTTTGCGAAACCGGTCTGGTAGTCACCCCGTTTTTGCCAGGCGATTCACTGCTTTTCGCCTGCGGCGCGCTGGCAGCCACCTCACCCGATGGCATGGACATCAAAATCATCATATTGATTTTTTTAGTATCATCAGTCTTGGGTGATGCCTGCAACTACATGATTGGCGAAAAGCTGGGACTGCACCTGCTAAATGCCAAGCATGGCCTAATCAAGAAGGAGCACGTGGATAAAGCCAGCGCCTTTTACGAAAAGCATGGTCACAAGGCCATCTTTTTGGCACGCTTTGTGCCCATCGTGCGCACCTTCGCCCCCTTTGTGGCAGGCATTGGCAAAATGCACTACCTCACCTTCGCCCACTACAACGTTATCGGTGCTGTTGTCTGGGTGTGCCTGTTTGTCGGCGGCGGCTACTTCTTCGGTAACATTCCCGCCATCAAGCACAACTTCACCCTGGTGACGCTTGGCATCATCATCTTTTCGCTCTTGCCTGTTCTCTACGAATTTGTCGGCAAAAAATTTCTTGGCAAAAAATAAAACCCTGCATAGCAATGAAATCTTAGGAGGAAGAATACATGACTTATCGTTTCAACAGTGATTATACCGAGGGCTGTCATCCTACAGTTTTAGAAAAGCTGGTGCAGACCAACATGGAGCAGACTGACGGCTACGGCCTGGACCCTTATTGCGACGAAGCACGCACGCTTATTAAGGAATATTTTGCCTGCACCCAGGCCGATGTACACTTTTTGGTTGGCGGTACG
Organism: Ruminococcus intestinalis; assembly: GCA_963657675.1. Classification (GTDB taxonomy): domain Bacteria; phylum Bacillota; class Negativicutes; order Acidaminococcales; family Acidaminococcaceae; genus Phascolarctobacterium_A. Next base: position 44,938 of record CAVKMV010000001.1, on the reverse strand, counting down.
CAGACCAACCTCACTGTCATCTGTGCTGCCCTGCGTCCGCACCAGGCTGTTTATGGTGCCGTTCCCAGCCACATCAACACCCACGAGGCAGGCGCCATTGAGCACACAGGCCATCGCGTCCTACCGCTTGCCAGCGAGGACGGCAAGCTCACCGCGGAGCAAATCCGCAGGGAGTGGAAGCTATACGACACCGACCCCAGCCGCGAGCATTGGGCACAGCCAAAGATGGTGTATATTTCCCAGCCAACGGAAATCGGCAGCATGTACAGCAAAAAGGAGCTGCATGACCTGTATGCCGCCTGTCAGGACTGCGGACTTTATCTTTTCGTGGACGGCGCACGCTTAGGCTACGTTTTGGGTGCACCGGATAACGACATGACGGCTGCTGACCTGGCAGCCAACTGCGATGTATTTTACATCGGCGGCACCAAATGCGGCCTGCTCTTTGGCGAAGCAGTTGTCATCACTAACGACGCACTCAAGCCTGACTTCCGCACCATTGCCAAGCAATGCGGCTCCATCATGGCTAAGGGCCGCCTTTTGGGCGTGCAGTTCGGTGCCATCATGAAGGATGGTTTATACGCCAAGATCTGCGGCAAGGGTACCATGCAGGCCCTCAAAATCCGCGACGCACTCCTGGCTAAAGGCTTTAAGTTTGTCACAGCCTCGCCCACCAATCAGCAATTCGTTATCATGACACCGGCGCAGTTTGCCAAGCTCAGCGAGGAATTCGCCCTCAGTCACATCGCTTATCTGCCTGACGGCAATTACAGCGTGCGCATCTGCACCAGCTGGGCCACCAGGGACGAAGAGGTTGACCGTCTCATCTCCATGATTAAGACCCTGTAATCCGACAATATCTACTGCCATATTAATACAGAAGCAAGACACTGTCCGCTACAATCGACTAACCTGTAGCGGACAGTTTTTTTCGTTCTCAGGTGCATAGCAAAAGAGCAGGTACATCACATACCTGCCCTTACCTAAACAGCTATACTATCACCTTAACCTTCATATCCATGCGGATGACCCTTATGCCACTTCCACGCGGTGCTGATAACCTCGTCTACACTGCTATGCTGCGGCTGCCAGCCCAGCTCCTTACGTATTTTGGCCGAGGAAGCGATGAGCACTGCGGGGTCGCCTGCACGGCGCTCTTCCTCCACTACGGCGAAATCCACACCCGTAACGCGCTTGGCACTGTCCACCATCTGGCGCACGCTAAAGCCGTTTTCACTGCCCAGGTTGTACACACGGCTGCTGCCACCCTTAAACAGGTGCTCCAAGGCCAGCACATGCGCCCTCGCCAGGTCGCATACATGCACGTAATCACGCACGCAGGTGCCGTCGGCCGTGGGATAATCGGTACCAAAGATTGCTACCTGCCTGCGCACGCCCTGCGCTGTTTTCAAAATCAGCGGGATGAGGTGGCTTTCGGGGCTATGGTCCTCGCCAATATCCCGTGTAGGCGAAGCACCTGCGGCGTTAAAATAACGCAGCGCCACATAGCGCATATCATAGGCATGGTCATAATCCGCCAGCATCCCCTCTATCGCCAGCTTGGTGCGGCCATAGACATTGGTCGGCGACAGGCGGCTGTCCTCTGTAATCGGCACCTGCTCAGGCTCGCCATAAACTGCCGCCGTAGACGAAAACACCATTCTGTCCACGCCTGCGCCACGCATTGCCTCCAAAAGGTGCAGGCTGCCCTCGACATTGTTAAAGTAGTACTTGGCAGGGTCGCTCATCGATTCGCCTACCAGGCTGCTGGCAGCAAAGTGCATAACGGCGTCAATCTTAAACTGCTCCATGATGTGGCGCGCAAAGCGCACGTCATGGATATCGCCCTCCACCAGCTGCACCTCTTCAGGCACGGCGGCCGCGTGTCCTGTCGAAAAATTATCATAAACAATAGGCTGATAGCCGCATTTTTGCAGCTCCTCCACCACGTGGGAGCCAATATAGCCGGCACCGCCGGTAACTAAAACATTATACTTGTTCATTTTGCCTCCTTGGCAACAACATCCTGCAGGTAGGCCAAAAACTTATCGCGCAGCTCTGGGCGCTTCAGCGCCATTTCCACGGTTGCCTCCAAAAAGCCCTGCTTATCGCCCACGTCATAGCGGCGTCCTTCAAAATCATAGGCATACATAGCCTGCTTTTGTGCCAGCACCTTCAAGGCGTCCGTCAGCTGGATCTCGTTACCGCGTCCCGGTTGGGTCTGCTCCAGAATATCAAAAATCTCAGGCGTAATCACATAGCGTCCCAACACGGCCAGACGCGAGGGTGCTACCTCCACAGGCGGCTTTTCCACCATATCATGCACCCTGTAGGTGCGTGCTGCCTCCGCAGGCTCTGCGGCAACAATGCCATAGGCCGAAACCCTTTCCTGCGGCACCTCCTGCACGCCCAAAACACTGGCACCAGTCTTGTCATAAACATTAATCAGCTGCTTAAGCGCAGGCACGCTGCTGTCTACAACATCATCGCCCAAGAGCACAGCAAACGGCTCGTCACCCACAAAGTGCTTGGCGCACAAAATTGCATGTCCCAGGCCGCGCGGCTCCTTTTGGCGGATATAGTGAATGCGCACTGCCGAAATTTTGCGCACCAGCTCCAGCTCCTTGCTCTTGCCGTTCTTTTCCAGATTAAACTCCAGCTCGATGCTGCGGTCAAAATGGTCCTCAATAGCGCGCTTACTGCGGCCGGTGATAATCAAAATATCCTCAATGCCTGCTGCCAGCGCTTCCTCTACAATGTATTGGATGGTAGGCTTATCTACAATCGGCAGCATCTCCTTGGGTGTAGCCTTGGTTGCAGGCAAAAAGCGTGTTCCCAGGCCTGCTGCCGGAATAACTGCCTTACGTACTGGTTTAAACATATCTTTCTTCTCCTCCATTATGCTTCCTCGCCGCCAATAAGAGCCAACAGCTCCGCGGTCTTTGCTGTCAAAAGCTCTTTGTCAGCCTTGGTTTCCACATTAAGGCGCATCACAGGCTCGGTGTTGGACACGCGCACGTTAAAGCGCCACTTATCATAGGCAACGCTCAGACCGTCCAGTCTGTCCTGCGCTCCGTCAGCATATTTTTCAGCAAGCCTTGCCAGCACAGCAGCCGAATCGGCCACCTTGCGGTTGATTTCGCCGCTGCAGGGGAATATTTCCACACGCTCGCCCACCAGCTCGCTCAGCCTTTTGCCGCTGCGGCACATCAGCTCCGTCACCAAAAGCCAGGGAAGCATACCGCTGTCGCAGCACGAAAAATCACGGAAATAATGGTGTGCGCTCATCTCGCCGCCATACAAAACATCGTTATTACGCATACATTCCTTCATAAAGGCATGGCCGCTCTTGCAGCGCACAGGCACGCCGCCGTCACGCTCCAGGATGGCTTCGGTGTTCCAGGTCAGACGCGGGTCGAACATAATCCTGGCGCCAGGCTCCTTGCGCAAAAATACCTCTGCCAAAAGACCGACGATGTAATAGCCTTCGATAAAGTCTGCCTTTTCATCAAACAAGAAGCAGCGGTCAAAATCGCCGTCCCAGGCAATACCTAAGTCAGCACCGCTGTCACGCACCACCTTGGCCGTGGCCTCGCGGTTGGGCAGCAGCAGCGGGTTGGGCACGCCGTTGGGGAAGCTGCCGTCAGGTGTTTCGTTGAGCGTGATAAACTCAAACGGCAGATGCTTGGCCAGCTCTGCCAGCACGGGACCTGCGCCGCCGTTACCGGGATTGGCCACAATCTTCAGCGGCTTCAGCACACTGGTATCAACATAGGTCAAAAGATGCTCAATATATGCAGGCATAATATCAACCTGCTCCCAAGCACCCAACGCTTTGCCTGCCACCGGCTGGTGCACAAAGTCATTAGATTTGGCCACCATCTCCCCAATTTCCTTCAAGCCCGTGTCTGCGGAAATAGGACGTGCGTCGCGGCGCACCAGCTTCATGCCGTTATATTCCTTAGGATTGTGGCTGGCAGTAACCATAATGCCGCCGTCGGCCTTTAAATGCGCCGTAGCGAAATAAATCATCTCGGTGCCGCATTGGCCGATATCTATAACCTTGGTGCCGCCGTGGCGCAGGCCCTCGGTGAGCGCTGCCACCAGCGCAGGTCCGCTCAGACGGATATCGTGACCCACGACGACGGCTTCTGCTGCAAACATCGCCGAGAAAATGCGTCCCATGCGGTAGGCCATCTCCTCATTGACCTCATCAGGATAGACGCCGCGCACATCATAAGCCTTAAAGGCCTTATTGCTAACTTTCATTTCCCTCTGCTCCTTTTCTGATAAATATTTATCTTAATCATTATTGTCAATAAACCATTATACGTTATTCTTCATACAGGAAAAAAATCCTGCCTACGCCTGGCAGGATTTCTTATTTATAGCTTCGTACCGCTCGCACGGATAATTGTTTCGGCCGCCTCGCCCAGATACCAACGGATGACGGAAAAGAATGGCAGCATTGTGCCATAATAATCTGGCACCAGATAGCTGCTTGCCAAAAGCTCCAGCACCTCCTCCAGCTCCATGCCCTTGGCCAGGTCCTCGCTGATTTCCTCCTCCAGCTTGTGGATAACCTCCAGCCGCATCCGCATCAGGCGCGGCGCGTTCAGGTTAAGCTCGCGTATCGTGCTTTGCGCCCTGCTTTGCAGCTCGTGCGGACAGCTTGCTTCGTCCACGTACATACGACCGCTGTATTCGGCATAGCGGAAAAGGCGCACATCCCCGGGGATCTCCAGAGGATTGAGGATGAGCTCGCTGATTTCCTTGCCGCCCTTGGGCACATCACAGCTGCGGTCACGCTTGAGGCTGGAATAACGCCAGCCGGCATCAGGCACCTGCGGCTGGCTGCCGCCATGGCACACACCCAAAAGATTGCGCCAATCAAGGTGATAGTTGTGCCCGTGCTCCTGCGTAGCGTTTTTGGGATAAAAATGCTCCACGCGGAAATCATCCACCTCGCCCTCGTCCTCCGCCATTTTGATGCTGATTTCGCAATAGGCGCACAGGCCGTGCTGGTCACGCAAAATAGCCTCCTTCACCTGCCTGTAGCCATTGCGGCTGCGGCGGCGGAAGTGCTCCCACGTTTCCTCGGGATTATGCAGGCGGTACCTGCGCAGCAGCGCCGGCTCCTCCCGGCTTTTATACACGCGCTTCATTTTTTCCTCCTACGAAAGCTGCGCATACGTATATCCATGTCGGCCCGCAGCAGCGCCGGCTCCTGCCCATGCGACCAGGCATCCAGCTTTTTGCGCAGCGCCAGCGCCTCGTCGCTGTCCCACGCATCCTCGCTCACAAGCTGCAGATAGCGCTTCAGGTCCTGCACGATAGGCAGTGACTGCGGACGTGGATCCACGTTCTGAATATCCTGCAAAAGCTGGTTGCTGTTGGCCCCCAGCGAAAAATCTACATGGCGCACGCCCTCAAACTGCCTGCCCCACACCAGCACGCGGATGCTTTGGGCAGGCACGCTGCTCAAGACCTGCGGGCTGTGAGTGGTGACGATAAACTGCACCTTGGGAAAGGCACGCTGCAAATCCACCAGCACCGTCTGCTGCCATTGCGGGTGCAGGTGCATATCCACCTCGTCAATCAGTACAATTCCCGGCGTTTCGGTCACGGCGTCCTCGCCCAGCTGCGGGTTGAGCCGCGCCATGCGGTAGGCAAGGTCGGCCAGCATGCTGATAATGCTGCGAAAGCCGTCACTCAAATCATCCACGATCATTTCGCCCATATCCGGGTGGCTCACCACAAAGCATTGCAGCTTATAGTTATAATACAGGTCGCGTAGCCCCGTGCTTTCCAGACATACGTCAATCGCCCTCTGAATAGCGTTTTTCATCATCAGGTTGCGTTTCAGCTCCTCATTATATTGCACCTCATTATGCGCGCTTTGAGTGATGCGTCTGAACCACCTGCCAAAGGTGTTGTAGGAGGACGAGGGCTCCAGGCAGTCATCATAGCCAATGCTGCGCTGCGTCAGTGCTCCCTCCGTCTGCTCCATCAGGTGACTGTCCACCCAGATGCGCTGCGTGCCATAATACGCCAGCACCGGCAGCACCACCATGGCGTCAGCAGCCTCCTGCGTCAGGCCTTTGGCATAGGCAGTCAGCTGCTCTGCCTCATCCTGCACTGCGTCACCACTAAGCAGACGGCGCACACAGGCAAAGCCTGCACCCCCTGCCGTGCCTGTAAGCTCCACCGCCGCAGGATAATTAGTCTGCATCCCCTCTATATGTCCTGTTTCCCTGTTATAGACAGGCACACGCCGCACGTCCTTGGGACAGATATTGTGTCCTGCCACTTCAAACTCGCGCAGATAAGGCTCCAGGCCAATCGCCAGCGCGTCAAAGATCGCCGTCTTGCCCCTGCCGTTTGGTCCCACGATAACCGTCAGCCTGGGGTCAAAGTCGATATCCAGCGCATCATAGCAACGGAAATTTTTTAGTTTCAAACGCTCAATCCGCATAACAACAGCCTCCGTTTTGCTTTTATATCTATATTATAACATTATCGCCGTAGTCTGTTGCACTTTTATGCAGAAAGGCTGCCAATAGCAGCACACACGCGCCAAAGCCTTCTTGGCAAATATTTAGCACCACACGTTATATTTTCCTATCCAAAGTGTGCGTTTACGTGTATAATAGTACTATCTATTTTTGTTTTTGGAGGGTTGTTTAGTGAACATCACAGAAATGGTAGTCTTTTTGGTCTACCTGCTATTCATGCTGTCTATCGGCATTTGGTTCTTTTATAAAAACCGTCACGGCGGCGAAAAAACCTACTTCCTCGGCGGCCGTCAGATGGGACCGTGGGTAACGGCGCTTTCGGCAGGTGCGTCGGATATGAGCGCCTGGGTGCTTATGGGTCTGCCCACATCTATCTACGCCTTGGGCCTGGGTCAGGCGTGGATCAGCATCGGCCTGCTCATCGGCTATTCGCTCAGCTGGATCTTCCAGGCTCCGCGCCTGCGCCGCTTTTCCATCGTAGCCAACGATTCCATCACCATCCCGCAATACCTCAGCAACCGCTTTTTGTCCAAATCGCACCTGCTGCAGGTAATCTGCGCCATCGTCTTTTTGATCGCCTATACCATCTATTCTGCCTCCAGCATCAAGGCATGTGGCACGCTCTTTAACACCGTCATCGGCATCGACCAGACCTACACCATGTACCTGGCGGCCTTCATCATCATCGGCTACACCTTTTTGGGTGGCTTTTCGGCAGTCTGCTGGACCGACTTTTACCAGGGTCTGATGATTTTGGGCTCGCTTCTGATCGCGCCCATCTTCGCTGTTTCGCTCATCAATCCGCAGGCAGTGGCAGCCATCCCTCCCGATTACTGGAACCCCATGGCCAAAACCACGGAGATCATCTCCGGCCTGGGCTGGGGCCTGGGTTATTTTGGTATGCCTCATATCATCATCCGCTTCATGTCCCTGGGTTCGCAAAAGGAAATGAAAAAATCCGCCATCATCGCCATCAGCTGGACGGCGCTCATCTGCTTCTTCGCTACCATGGTTGGTGTTGTCGGCCGTATGTATTTGGGCATGGATGAGGAAATCAACAAAAACTCCCTCGTTTTCATCGCCATGGTGCGCAATATCTTCCCTGCCATCATGAGCGGCATTTTGCTTTCCGGTGTTCTGGCCGCCTCCATGAGCACGGCCTCCAGTCAGCTGCTGTCCTCGGCCTCGGCCTTTGCCAGCGACGTGTATAAGCCTGTTATCCGCAAAAACAAATCTGCAGACAGGGAAATGCTGTGGGCAGGACGCATCGTCGTGCTGGCGATTTCCTTCATTGCGCTTCTGATTGCCGATTCCCCGCGCGCAGGCAGCATTATGGAGCTTGTTTCCAACGCCTGGGGCGTGTTCGGCGCAGCCTTCGGTCCTGCCATCATGCTCAGCCTCTTCTGGCGCGGCTTCACCTTCCAGGGCGCGGTGGCATGTATCATAGTCGGCTCTGTTGTTGATATCGGCTGGTTCCTCACTCTGTCGGCCTCCACCGGTATTTACGAAATCATTCCCGGCTTCTTTGCCAGCCTTGTAAGCGGTGTCATCGTTTCGCTGCTCTGCGGCGGTCCCTCCAAGGAGGTTGCAGCGCTTTACGACGAAGCCAACAGCTATACCGAGGAATAATGTAAAGCTTATTACAGCTACGCCAAAATTATATTCCCTACAGGAATTTTTCTTGCATAATTTCCCAAAACTGTTATACTGTAAACAGGGAAATCCCCGATATGTCGATGATGACGCATATCGGGGATTTTGTGTTTGTTGGAAATTTTTAGAGAGGGGATTTTTATCATGGAAGAAAAAAAATCAACCACGAGCGCCTCGCCCGGCTTTTTTAAGCAATACGGCTTTTACATCGCGCTCATCGTCTTACTGGCCATCATCGCTCTGCCAACGCCCGAGGGTCTGTCGGTAGCAGGTCAGAGAATGCTTGGCATCATGGTCTTTTCAGTTATTGTGTGGGCAACAACAGCCATTTCCTACCCCGTCAGCGCCGGTGTCATCATCGCGCTTATGGCTGTGCTCATCGGCTTTGCCCCCAACCCCGCCACGGGCAAGATTTTTGGCACTGCCGCAGGTCTGGGCATGGGCCTCAAGGGCTTTTCCACTACAGCCTTCTGCCTGGTGGCCGCCGCTATGTTTTTAGCTACGGCCATGACCAAAACAGGCCTGGATAAGCGCATCGCGCTCATGATTTTGTCTAAGCTGGGTGCCAAGGCCAACCGCGTCGTTATCGGCGTCATCTGCTGCGGCTTTATTTTAAGCTTTTTCGTTCCCAGCACCACCGCCCGCGTGGCTTGCCTCGTACCTATTGTGCTTGGCATGATCAGCGCCTTCGGCGTACCGCTCAAAAGCCGCTTTGCCGGCATGCTGATGATTACGGTTGCCCAGGTTGACAGCGTGTGGAACGTCGGCATCAAAACCGCTGCCGCCCAAAATATGGTAGCCATCAACTTCATCCGCAGCCAATTGGGAGTAGACATTTCATGGCTGGACTGGTTCATCGCCGCTGCCCCCTTTGCCGTGCTTATGAGCATTGCCCTGTATCATGTCATGATGTTCCTTATGCCCCCCGAAATTGACGAAATCCCCGGTGGCAAGGAAACCATCAAAAAGCTTTTGGCTGAAATGGGCAAAATCAGCAAGGACGAAATCAAGCTGCTGTGCATTTCGCTGTGCCTTTTGCTTTTGTGGACCACAGAAAAGAAGCTGCACGTTATCGACACCTCCACCAGCACCATCGTTGCTATCACTATCTTGATGCTGCCCAAAATCGGCGTTATGCATTGGGAGGAGGTTGTCCACAAAATTAACTGGGGTACCGTTGTTCTCTTCGGTGTAGGCATCTCCCTGGGCAACGCCCTGCTGTCCACCAAGGCTGCCACCTGGCTGGCCAACGTTATCGTCACCACCTTTGACCTTTCCAATTCCACCACGCTCATGGTGCTGGCGATTATGGCGCTTTTCCTCATCATCGTCCACACAGGCTTTGCCAGTGCGACAGGACTTGCAGCGGCCATCATTCCAATTATTATTTCCGTACTCCAACAGCTCAAAACTCCTGGTGTAAATATCGTCGGTATGACGATGATTTTGCAATACGTTGTCAGCTTCGGCTTCATCCTGCCGGTTAACGCCCCGCAGAACATGATTGCCTACGGTACCAATACCTTTGAGGTGCGTGACTTCGTCCGTAGCGGCATCCCCCTGACCATCATCGGCTTCGCGCTGATTATGCTTTTGGGCACCACCTACTGGAAGTGGCTGGGACTGGTATAACAGCAAATTGCTTCTATATAACCCAAAACACCGCCTGTGCTGCTAGCACAGACGGTGTTTTTTACTATGTAATTACTTGCCGCAGATTTTGCCGTAGCATTCAGGCCTGCGGTCGCGGAACAGTCCCCAGCTCAGGCGGTCCTCCGCCAGCTGCGCCAGGTCGTACTCCGCATACAGAATCTGCTCAGCATCACGGCCTGCGTCCGCAATAATGGCGCCTGTGCCGTCCGTCATAAAGGACGAGCCATAAAAGCGCAGCGACGAGCTCTGCATCGCGTTGGCCTCACACGGCTCCACCGTTTCCAGGCCGATGCGGTTGGCGGCCACCACCGGCATTAGGTTGGCGGCACTGTGTCCCTGCATCACGCGGCGCCAGTGCGGCATGCTGTCGCAGTCCAAAATCGGCTCGCTGCCAATCGCCGTAGGATATAGCAAAATTTCAGCACCGTTCAAGGCCAGGCAACGCGCAGTCTCCGGGAACCACTGGTCCCAGCAGATGCCGATACCGATGCGGCCATATTTGCTGTTGAACACAGTAAAGCCGCTGTCACCAGGCTTAAAGTAAAACTTTTCCTGATAAAAATGATCGTCAGGTATGTGAGTTTTGCGGTATACTCCCAAAATTTCCCCGTCTGCATCAATGCAGGCAATAGAATTATACAGCTGGTTGACATCGCGCTCAAAAAAGCTTATCGGCAAAACTATCGCCAGCTCCTTAGCCAGCCTTTTGCCCAGCTGCACTGCGGGGTTTTGCTCCGTTGGCAGGGCGTAGCTATAAAAATCATAACGCCGCTGCTGACAAAAATACGGCCGTTCCCACAGCTCCGGCAGCAGTACCAGCTGCGCTCCCTGCGCTGCCGCCTCCCGCACCAGCTCCTCGGCGTGACGCAGGTTTTCTTCTACTGTAGGCGCACAGCACAGCTGCACTGCCGCCACCTTCAGCTTACTCATATCCTCACTCCCTCCGGAATCTGCTGCGTAATACAATGGATGTTGCCCCCGCCGGTCAAAATCGCCCGTGCGCTAAGCTGCACGATTTTTCGCTCCGGGCACAGCCTGGCCAAGATGGCCGCCGCCTGCGCGTCACTGGCCGCGTTTTCGCCACCAAAGGCAGGCAGGACGACGCTGTCATTGCTAAAGTAAAAATTAACGTAGGAGGCAGCCAGACGCTCGCCCGCCTCGCGCACGTCCTCGCCGGGCACAAAGTCAAAGCCTGCCACCTCGTCCGCACTGATGCACACCGGCACGCTTGGTATGGGCAGCTTGTGCACCACCAGCTTACGTCCCTTGGCATCCACGGCCTGCTGCAGGGCCGCGTAGCTTGCCTGGCTCAGAGCGTATTGCGGATCGTTCACATCATCCGTCCACGCCAGCACCACCTCACCCGGACGGATAAAGGCGCAGACGTTATCTACGTGCTCATTGGTTTCGTCGTTATAGATACCGCGCGGCAGCCAGATAACCCTTTGCGCTCCCAAATAGGCGCACAGCCTCGCCTCGATCTGCTCCTTGGTCAAAGCAGGATTGCGTCCCGCACTCAAAAGGCAGGCCTCCGTCGCCAGCACAGTGCCCTCACCGTCACAGTGGATGGACCCGCCCTCCAGCACGAAGGGAGCAGCGTCATAGAGCGTAAAGCCATATTTTTCAGCAAAGGCTGTTGCAAAGGCGTCATCGCGCTCATAATCGGGATATAGTCCGTCCACCTCACCGCCCCAGGCGTTAAAGCGCCAGTTGACGCCACGCAGGAAGCGGCCCGCGCCATCGTCACGCACCACAAATGTCGGCCCAATGTCGCGCGCCCAGCTGTCGTCCGTTTCCAGCTGCACAAGCTCCACGTTGGCAATACCGGCCAAATAGCCCTGCGCTACAGCAAAATGCTTTTCTCCGCAGACAACATACACCCTCTCACTGGCGGCAATCGCACGTATCACCGCTGTAAAGGCCTCGCAGGCAGCACGCGCGCCAAAGCTCCACGAGCCAGGACGCTGCGGCCACACGATAATGCAGCCTGCGTGCGGTTCATATTCACCGGGCATATAAAAGCCGTCCGCGGCGGGAGTTAAGTTTTTTGCCAGCATCATGATAATCTTTCCTTAAAATCACTGTACCCAAAGCGGCGCACCAGCTCTACACTCCCGTCTGCGTGCAGCAGCACGATGTCAGGCAGCGGCAGGCCGTTAAAGGTATTATTTTTCACCATAGTATAAATCGCCATATCCTCAAAGATAAGCTTATCGCCAACCTTGATTTCAGTATCAAAGCTATAATCACCAATCACGTCACCCGCCAGACAGGTCATCGACGACAGGCGGTAGGTGTACCTTTTGACGTTGGCCTCATAGCCGCCACGCAGCGGCGGACGGTATGGCATTTCCAGCACATCCGGCATATGACAGGCAGCCGAAGCATCCAAAATCAAAATATCCAGGCCGTTATGCACAATATCCAAAACCTCAGTCACCAAGTAGCCTGCGTTCAGTGCCACCGCCTCACCCGGCTCTAGGTAAACCTGCAAATGATAGGTATTGCGGATATATTTTAACAGGTCCAGCAGCACGTCCAGCTTGTAGCCCGGGCGGGTAATGTGGTGACCGCCACCCAGGTTCAGCCATTTGAGCTGACCAAAATACCTGCCAAATTTCGCTTCAAATGCCTTCCAGGTCGTCAGCAGGTCATCCGCATCCTGCTCACACAGGGTGTGAAAATGCAGTCCCTCCACCTCTTTGGGCAGCTCCTGCGGAAAATTCGCCAGCGTTACGCCCAGTCGCGAGCCAAAGGCACAGGGGTCATAGATGGCGTGTTCGCCCTCCTGCGTCGAGCATTCGGGGTTCACACGCAGGCCCACGCTGACGCCCGCGGCGGCGCAGAGCTCCTTGTACTTGTTAAGCTGCGCCATGCTGTTAAAAACAATATGGTCGCACAGCTTCACCAGCTCCTGCATGTCCGTGTCCTTAAAGGCAGGTGCGAAAACATGGTTTTCCCTGCCCATTTCCTCATGACCCAGGCGTGCCTCGTACAGTCCGCTGGCCGTGGTGCCTGCAAGATACTGCCCCATCAAAGGATAGAGACGGAACATGGAAAAGCATTTTTGTGCCAGCAGAATGTGACAGCCCGTTTCATCCTGCACCCGCTTCAAAAGCTGTAAATTATGCTTCAATGCCGCCTCATCCACCACGTAGCAGGGAGTAGGCAGCGCCTTGAGCACCTGCTCCTGTCTTTGCCGGCGCAGCTCCTGCTGCAGAGCCTGCAATTTGGCATTTCCCTGCTGCTTGCTCACAACGTAGCCTGGCATAGTTTTCGTATCCTGCATCTTAGGCAACAACCTTCGGATTTTCGTCCACTACCCAGGGCAGACCAAACTCGTTGAGCATATCCATGTACGGATCCGGGTCAAATTCTTCTACGTTGAACACACCCTTGCCCTGCCACTTTTTGCTTACGACCAACGCCGTGCCAATCATCGCCGGTACGCCGGTGGTGTAGCTGATGGCCTGCGAGCCAACCTCCTTATAGCATTCCTGGTGATCGCATACGTTATAAATATAAATAGTCTTTTCCTCGCCATCCTTTTTACCGGTAAAGATGCAGCCAATATTGGTTTTACCTACGGTGCGCGGTCCTAAGGAGGCAGGGTCAGGCAAGAGCGCCTTCAAAAATTGGATGGGAACAATCTCCTTACCCTCGTAATTGATGGGCTTAGTGGAAAGCATACCCACGTTTTCTAGGCACTTCATGTGCGTCAGGTAGCTTTGACCAAAGGTCATGAAGAAGCGGATGCGCTTCACGCCGGGGATGTTTTTGGCCAGCGATTCAATTTCCTCGTGGTGCAGAAGGTACATATCCTTCATGCCAACCTGCGGAAAATCATATTCACGCTTAATGCTCATTGCGGGGATTTCTACCCATTTACCGTTTTCCCAGTAGGAGCCGGGGGCAGAAACCTCACGCAGGTTAATTTCGGGGTTAAAGTTGGTGGCAAAGGGATAACCATGGTCACCGCCGTTGCAGTCCAAAATATCAATGGTTTCTATTTCATCAAAATAATGCTTTAAGGCATAGGCACTAAAGACGCTGGTAACGCCGGGGTCGAAGCCTGTGCCCAAAAGCGCCATAATCCCTGCCTGCGCAAATTTTTCTTTATAGGCCCACTGCCAGGAATAATCAAAGTAGGCCGAAAAGCCCTCTTCCTTGCAACGCTTGTCATAAACAGCGCGCCAGGCAGGCTCGTCAATATCTTCCGGCTCATAATTGGCAGTATCTATATAATCCACCTTACACTCCAGGCAGGCGTCCATAATCGTCAAATCCTGATAGGGCAGGGCCACGTTCAGCACAGCGTCCGGCGCATAGGCCTTAATCAGCTGCACCAGCTGCTCCTTGCTGTCTGCATCCACCTGAGCGGTGGTGATAACCGTACTGGTCGTGGGCTGCAGCTTTTCCTTAACCGCGTCGCATTTGGACTTGGTGCGGCTGGCAATGCACAGCTCGGTGAACACGCTGCTGTTTTGGCAGCATTTGGCAATAGCTACGCTGGCAACACCGCCGCAACCGATAACTAATAATTTACTCATAAAAATCATCTCCTTGCAAAATTTTATCTATCTGACTAAAAGTATTAAAAAGCACAGATGAGGTGCTATAGCCCGTCTACTTCTCTTCTTCTTCTAACATATCCTCCACATACTTAGGCAGCATAAACGCCCCCTTATGCAGGTTAGCAGAATAATACCAGGTCTTGATAGCACGCGCCTTCCACTTGGCTGCGTCAAAATCCTTCAGCGGATGATACTTTTTGGAAGCAAAGCCAAAAAGCCAATAGCCTGACGGACAGGTGGGGATGTGCGCCTGATAGACGCGGCTTATGGGAAAGCTGTGACTGGCCTTGCGGTGCATGGCGCGGCAGGTTTCCTCATCCTCATCATAAAAGGGGCTGCCGTGCTGGTACACCATAATGCCATCCTCCTTGAGCGCACGGAAGCAGTTACCGTAAAACTCCTTGGTGAAGAGTCCTGCTGCGTGACCTAAGGGATCAATCGCATCACTGATAATCAAATCATATTCATCCACCTTACTGCGCAAAAAGCGCAGGCCGTTGGCATTATAAACCGTCACCCGCTTATCATCCAGACCGCAGGCGTTATCGGGGAAATAATCGCGGCAGACGTCTACAAAAACGTGATCCGTCTCCACTACGTCTATCTCCTCAATTTCGTCATAATGCGCCAGCTCACGCGCCACGCCGCCGTCACCGCCGCCGATGACCAGCACCTTGCGCACATGCGGATGTACCGCCATGGGTACATGCACAATCATCTCATCATAAACAAATTCGTCCTTTTCCGAAAAAACGATGGTACCATCGCAGCTGATAAAACGGCCAAACTCCTTGGACTCAAAAACGTCAATACGCTGAAAATCCGTATCCTCGCCAAAAAGCTGCTTTTCTATTTTTATATCAAGCTTCACATCATCGGTATGATAATCCGAAAACCAAAGCTCCATGGTATCACATCCTTTATAAATATTTTTAGCCTGCTACTCCTAGGAGCCAGGGCCAAGCAGATGGTGCCTTATCGACGGTTCTTATACTAGTACGTTAATATTATTAACCTCCGGATCCTCCGGCCCCTGCATAGAACACCCCTTCTCCTTGGCATAAATAATGTAATCAATAATATCCTTGGTGATAACCTCGCCAGGCGCCAAAATGGGGATACCGGGCGGATAGCACATGACGAACTCACTGCAGATGCGACCGGCTGTCTCACGGATAGGCAGCATTTCGTCCTTGGCATAAAAGGCCTGCTGCGGCGAAACCACGACCTTGGGGGCAATGTATTCGGTATTGAGCATCTGCGACGGGTCCTTGGAATACAGGCGCTTGATATCTGCCAACGCGCCCACCAGGCGCTCGATATCCTGGATGCGGTCGCCGATAGAAATATAGGCCAGGATGTTAGCGATATCGCCAAACTCTATCTGGATATCATATTCATCACGTAGAAGATCGTACACCTCAATACCTGCCAGGCCGATGTCGCGTGTATAGACAGATAGCTTAGTAACGTCAAAATCATAGATGCTGCTGCCGTTTTTCAGCTCGCGGCCATAGGCATAATAGCCACCGATCGAATTTATTTCCTCACGGGCATATTCCGCCATCTCCTGCACCTTGCCAAAGGAGCTTTCGCCACGCATATACAGATTGCGGCGCGAAATATCCAGGCTGGAAATCAAAAGATAGGATGCACTCGTCGTCTGCGTCAGGTTAATAATTTGGCTGACATATTCCCAGTTAACGGCAGGACCGGTCAAAAGCAGGCTGCTCTGCGTCAGGCTGCCGCCGGACTTGTGCATGGAAACAGACGCCATGTCCGCGCCTGCGGCCATAGCGTTAACAGGCATATTTTTGCCAAAATAAAAATGCGTGCCGTGCGCCTCGTCCACCAGGCAGAGCATGTTATGCTCATGCGCCAGTCTGACAATAGAGCGCAGGTCCGAGCAAATGCCATAATACGTGGGATTGTTGACCAAAACGGCGGTGGCATCAGGATTAGCCTGAATGGCCTTTTCCACCTCGCCGATTTCCATGCCTAGGGAAATACCCAGCCTGCTGTCCACCTGCGGATTGATATAGACAGGTATCGCACCGTTGAGCACAAGGGCGTTGATGACGCTTTTATGCACATTGCGCGGCAAAATGATTTTATCGCCTGCCTTGCACGATGACAGCACCATGCTCTGTACGGACGAGGTAGTGCCACCCACCATAAAAAAGGCGTGCGCCGCCCCAAAGGCCTCTGCTGCCAAAGCCTCTGCGTCACGGATTACCGACACAGGATGACACAGGTTATCCAAAGGCTTCATAGAATTAACATCCAGGCTGACGCACTTTTCGCCCAAAAGCTCGCGCAGCTCGGGATTGCCACGGCCGCGCTTGTGTCCCGGTACGTCAAAGGGTACTACGCGTTTTTTGCGGAAGCGCTCTAATGCTTCAAACACCGGCGCTGATAATTGTGATAAATCTCCCATTTTTTCTCCACCATATATAAAAAAATAAAAGGACAGATACAATTTCCTCTGTCCTTTTATCGTAACATTTTTACCCTGTTTCAGCAAGGGTTTTAGCGCAAATTTAGCTTATGTATCCTGTTTAGGCTGACATAAGGCGTTTGGCTTAATTAATCTCGTCGTCAGCAAATTTTACGTAATTATTAATACCAAGTCCGGGGGCCACCATCGGCAGCACCATGTTTTTGGGATTGATGCCTACCTCGATTACATACGGTCTGCGCTCCTCCCACGCTTTGGCCACTGCCTGCGCCAGCTCCTGCGGCGTGCTGACGTGCTCGCCCGCGATGCCGAAGGCGGCGGCGTATTGGACAAAGTCCACATAACCGGGCAGCTCACAGGCAGTAAAGCGCTTGCCAAACTGCACCGTCTGCAGCTGGCGGATCATTCCCAGGCCGCTGTTATTAAAGACGATGGCGATAACAGGTATATTGTTGCTGGCGATGGTAAACAGCTCACTGCCCGTCATCTTAAAGCCACCGTCACCGCTCATGCTGATAACCCTGCTTTGCGGCCGTGCCAGCTGCGCGCCCATGGCGGCAGGCAGGCCAAAGCCCATCGTCCCCAGGCCGCCGCTGGTGAGCCATTGCCGTGCGAACTGGATTTTCAGGTGCTGGGCCGCCCACATCTGGTGCTGACCGACGTCCGTAGTGACAATAAAGTCCTTATCCTTGAGCACAGGGTTGAGCGCCTTGAAGAACTTGGGTGCTTCCTCACTGCCAAAGTCATCGTCCATACCCGGCCAGGAGGCGATTTTTTCCCACCAGGGACTCAAATCATGCGCCACAGCAGCCTTTTCCAGCGCATTCAGCGTCGTCACCATGTCACCTGTTATGCCAATTCCCGAATCAATGTTCTTATCCACCTCGGCAGGGTCAATATCAAGATGAATGATGAGCTTGTTGGCACTGTAGCTGGAGCGCTCACCCGTAACGCGGTCGTTGAAGCGGCTGCCGACAGCCAAAATAACATCGGCCTCCTTCACCGCGTTGTTGGCACGCTCGTGGCCGTGCAGACCCGTCATGCCCAAAAACAGCCCGCGGTAGGCACTGATAGCGCCCAGGCCCATCAGCGTGCTGACAACAGGGATGTGCAGCTTTTCGCACAGGTGCATGGCGTCATATTCCGCATTGGCGTTGATAACGCCACCGCCCACCAGCATTACAGGGCGCTGCGCCTTGTTGAGGGCCTGTACCGCCGCAGCTACGCGCCAGGCGTCAGGCTCCGGCGGCACAAGCGGCTCCAGACGCTTTTCAGTATAATCTATCAGCGCCGTCTGCACATCGCGCGGCACGTCCACCAGCACCGGACCAGGCCGTCCCTCACGCGCCAGCTGAAAGGCCAGGCGCAGCGTCTGTGCCAGGTTTTCCGGTTTTTTTACTAAAAAATTATGCTTGGTTATCGGCATGGTGATACCGGTAATATCCACCTCCTGAAAGGCATCATGGCCAATCAACGGCCTGTTTACCTGCCCTGTGATGGCCACCACGGGAATGGAATCCAAAAAGGCAGTCGCCAGACCCGTCACCAGGTTGGTGGCACCAGGACCGGAGGTGGCAATGCACACGCCCACCCTGCCGCTGGCACGGGCAAAGCCATCGGCCGCATGGGCGGCACCCTGCTCGTGCGCTGTCAAAATATGCTCTATCTTACTATTCCTTAAGGCATCATAAAATGGGAGTATCGCTCCTCCGGGATAGCCAAAGACAGTGCTCACGCCCTCCTCAGCCAAAACCCGTACCATAATTTCCGCACCGGTTATCTGCATACGTTCACATCCTTTCATACAGCAGCTCATATCGCAGCATGCGCATCATCAACAGGCGGCCAGTCAAAGCGCGATTTTTCCACAGCCAGTGAGGTGTCGCCACGCTCCAGGGCTACCAAGCCTGTCTGCACCATTTCCGTCACGCCATAGGGACGCATAACATCCACAAAGGCACGCAGCTTACCCTCGTCACCTGTCGCAACAAAAATCAGCGATTCGCCGGTCACGTCCACTGCATGGGCGCGGAACACCGCTGCCAGCTGCAGCAGCTCGGGACGCTTATTGCCCGCACGCACCTTCACCAAAATCATGCTGCGGGTGGCGCTGGATTTGGGCGGCAGCACCTTAACACGCTCCACCTCCACCAGCTTGGCCAGCTGCTTGGTCACCTGCACAATCGTCGGCTCATCTGCCTCCATCGTCACCGTCATACGCGAAAACTCCGGGTTCTGCGTCGTGCCTACCGCCAGGCTGTCAATATTAAAGCCGCGGCGTGAAAACATACCAGCCACGCGCATCAAAACGCCTGGCTGGTTGCGCACAACTATTGATAAAATCTGCTCCATGTCTTTCCCTCCTAAAAAACGTATACAATCCAGCACTCTTACAGGCGGGGCTGCCGGTGCCATTTAATGTGTATTTTTTTATTATTTCAGTAGCAGCAGGCTTTGTCAAGAAAATGTGTAAACTTTGTGAAATTATCATCTTTACGGAACGCATACTGTAAACACTATTACAATTTAGAGACAACAAAAAAGCCCACAGGCTTTCTAACCAATGGGCAACCTAAGTTATATAAGTAAAAAGCACGCTAAAAGCTAGCGTGCATACTTTTAAGCTGTATAGATACATGAAATTTTTGCCTTCTGAAAAGTTGGCGGTCAGTTGGCGGTCAAAGCCCCAAAACAGCACTTTTCAGGCAGTAGGTAAAAACCCCGAAACCCGCATGAAATGGCGGAAAGGGTGGGATTCGAACCCACGGAGGGCTTGCACCCTCGCCAGTTTTCAAGACTGGAGCCTTCAACCACTCGGCCACCTTTCCATCAAGATTCTATTATACGGTAAAATGCGCACTCCGTCAACCCTTTTCCTTTTATCAGCCAACAAAGCGTCTTAGGCCAACGCCTTATCTGTAAGCAGCAAAAGCTTTTCTTCCAGCTCCTGCGCCTGCGCAGCCATAGCAGCCAGGTCAGCTGCCGCCTGTGCGTTAAACTCTTCATCCTTGGTCAGCTTCAGGTTAATGCGCACATTATAATCAGCGCAACGCAACGCGGCGCGCGCCAAAAGTCCGCTGCAGGCCGCATCGGTAATTACGCCGGGATTGCCCAGCTCTGCCAGCTGTACAGCGCACCGCAAAACCTCAAAGGCACTATTAGCAATAGCCAAAGGTACAGACGCCGCCTGCTTTGCCGCCGCACGGATAGCGGCAGTGCGTGCAAGCTTTTCCTCTTCTGTACCCTTAGGCAGCTTATAGCAGGCCATAAAGCTGTTAAAAACAGCAGCATCATCCGCCACCAGCTCCAACAGACGTACGCGCAGTGACTCTGCCTGCGCTAAAAGCTTCTGCACCTTAGCCTCGTTAGCAGCAAACTTTTCTTTACCAATCGTCAGATTTGCCACCATTGAAGACAGGGCAGCTGCCAACGCACCGCCCATGGCAGCACCGCCGCCTCCACCTGGGGCAGGTGCGGCACTTGCCAGCTCCTTCAAAAAATCCTTGCAGCTTAAATCAACTAAATTATTCATAACTTACCCCTCATACAATACATAATAAGATATACTACACTTTATTTTTTTGCAGCCACCTACGCACCTGCACCACTGCCGCATAAGCATCCAGCGGTACGGGCGGCACCAAAAGACCCAACGGCAGCAGCGCACGCCATCCCTTCGGCGGATTTTCCTGCCAATAAAGGCTGCGCGCCTCCTCCGTACTATGTGCTTCACCCACCAGATGCAGCTTTGCCTGCGGAAAGACACTGCATACAGCAGCTCCAAGCGCCTCGTGGTTAGTGCCGTCACCCATAACGACGCACTCTATCTGCCAGCTACCGACAAAATCCCGCAGCTCTTTAGCAATATCATCCGTCTGTGCGATATGCAGCCGCAAAACTTTACCGTCTGCCGCCACCAGCGCCAAGCCGGTCTTGCTGCGACCTGGGTCTATTCCCAAGATGCTATTCATTTGCAGGCACCACTTCCAGACGCACACGCACCGGTCCTGCCGTCGTTATATCACCCTTGGCATAGGCACGCAGGGTAAAGCTGCCATTTGTATGACGCATAGCATTAGTCGCTTCAATCATCGTTGCCGCGTCCATGCTGCCCACCTTGCCCGTCATCGGGTCAGGCAAAACGCCTGCCTGAACGGCGTTGTGGTTAATCTGCGTCAAGAATTCCATCAGCAGACCCTCGTAGTTATCGCTGACACCAGTATATTCCTGGCTGTAAATCAGCGTGCCCTCAGGATAAATAAACTGGTTCTCCACCATCTCGATATCACACACTGCCAGCTCGCCCACAATGATATTAGCCACCGCGCGGATGCGAAAAAGCATATTACCCTTGCTCTTGTCAAGGCGGGCCACAGCGTTATCAACAACGTTTTTACCAATCCAGATAGCCTGAAGCGGCTGCTCCTCCTGCTGGTGCACGTTCAAACGCTGCAGGGCTGCCTCATTGGCGTTTTGCAGCAGCCAGTTCATCTGCACAAGGTTTTCCTCATGCTTGAGTCCTCCACGCATAACGCCGGCAAAAATAACCTCACCGGCACGGTAATAAACCTGTCCCTCACGCATGTTGATTATACCCTTGCGCAGGGCAGCAGTAGTTTTTTCCAGGTCGGCAACCTCGCTTGTCAGCTGCAGCTTGGACTGCGTCAGCGAGCCAACCTCGCTTTTAGCCTGACTATACATATCGTTAAGCTGTGACAGCTTCGCTTCCATGGCGTCATTTTCGGCTGTTGCCTCCAGGATTTTGGCATCCAGCAGATTTATTTTTTTATTTTGGGCATCCACCCTGCCCTTAGCCTCATCCAAGGCCACGGCCGCAGCTGCCTTTTCCTGATTCAAAAGCTTCAGCTCCTGCTGCAGCTTTTCCATACCAAACAACGCAGTACGCGCGCTCTGCGACGCCACGGCCATCACGCCGATGGTCAGCACAGCTATGACCGTACCGCTGAGTACCGTAAGTAATATTGACGTATATTTAGGCCGCAGCCCAAACACCGACATTCTTTTCTTGCCTATCTTGCTGCCCATCTTGTCAGCAATATAAGCAATCAGGCCACCTACGATGGCCATCAGCACAATTAATCTGATGCCTACCAAGTACTCACCTCCACTCCGTCACTCACTAATTCTCTTAGGCGTTCTTCTTCTTCATCAGGCACAGTCCTGCCCCCAGGCAGAGAATGTTGGGCAGAGCGCAGGCCAATAACGGCGGCATAGCGCCACCCTTGCCCAGACCGGTGGTAAACGTCATAATCGCATAATAGATAAAGATAACAATAATGCTGATGCCCAGGCCGATAGAGGAGCTTGTGCGTTGCTTCTGCGTTCCCAGGCAGGCGCCGATCATCGCAAAAAAGAAGCTTGCCAGCGGAATATTGATGCGCATAAAGATTTCGCACCATTGGCGGGCCGCCGAGGTCTGCTGCGCCTCCAGCATACTGATGTACTCACGCAGCTCACGGATAGTCATCTCCTCAGGCTCCTTCTGCTCCCAGGAAATCTGCTTGGGTGAAAAATTCAGGGGAATAACCTGCTCCGTAAATTTAGCACTGCTCTGCACGCCATCTTCGTCATCCAAGGCAAAAACATTGCCGTTGACAACACGCCAGCTGCCATTTTCCCAATAGCCCTCCTTGGCCGTCTGGATACGGGAAATTTTACCCTTATTAAACTCCTCTATGGTGATATCAGTCATCTTACCCAGCTTTTCGTCAAATTTATTGGCATAAGTAATACGCTGCGTATCACCGCTGATGGTTTTGATAACAATATGGTCCTGCGTCGTCGGCCGTGTATTATGGCGGATCTCCTCGTTAAGGATTATCGACGCCGTCGCCTTAGACGTAGGCACTACCTTTTCGGCCCATACCATCGAAAACATGCTGACGAAAAAGCCTACGACGAGCACCGGTGCAACAATGCGGTAGTAGCTTACACCACCAGCCTTCATCGCTGTGATTTCACTGGAACCAGAAAGCTTGCCAAAGGCCATGAGCGCCGCCAAAAGCATGGACATGGGGAAGGTGTAGTTGATAACCTCAGGCAGATTGTACATAAACAGGCGTGCCACTGTCTCCAGCGGTGCACCATACTTAGTCATGTATTGCGTAATTTTAAACAGCATAGTGCTGGCGATAAAAATACTGGAGAAAGCAGCAATACCGAACACGAAGGGGTATAACAGCTCCTTCAATACATAACGGTCCAATAAACGTAATCGCACTTTTCTTCCTCCTACTACATGCTAAAGTTATCGCCCAAATAATACTTACGGGCGATGGGGTCGCTGGCAATGGTTTCACTGTCGCCATGCAGCAAAATTCTGCCCTCTGCCAAAATATAAGCCTTATCGACAATGCTCAAGGTTTCGCGCACATTGTGGTCAGTAATCAGCACGCCGATGCCACGCTTGGCCAGGTGAGCGATCATCCCCTGGATATCAGCCACCGCAATCGGGTCAATGCCGGCGAAGGGCTCATCAAGCAAAATAAAGGCCGGGTCAGTAGCCAGCGCACGCGCAATTTCTACGCGGCGGCGTTCACCGCCCGAAAGCGCCTTACCCTCGCTTTTACGCACATGGCCAAGACGGAACTCGTCAATCAGAGCGTTCATCTTGGCCTCGCGCTCAGCACTGCTCAGGCTGGTGGTTTCCAATATAGCCATAATATTGTCCTCCACCGTCATTTTGCTGAAAATTGAAGCCTCCTGCGGCAGATAGCCAATGCCTGCACGCGCGCGCTCATACATCGGCATTGCCGAAATATCCTTGTCATCAAGCATGACTGTGCCGCCATCAGGACGCTCAATACCAACTATCATATAAAAGGTAGTCGTCTTGCCTGCGCCGTTTGGTCCCAAAAGGCCCACAACACTGCCCTGCTCCACGCTGATGCTCACGCCGTCGACAACGTGACGTGTATTATAAATTTTTACAAGATTGTCTGTTTTTATAACCAAGACAACATCCTCCGCTTCTTAGGCCACAGCCTTCGTCTCACTGGCAGCCTGCTCCTTGTTGGTCAGTGCAGGCTGCTTTTCGGGGATGTAGACAATGTCAACATTGCCGTCAGCGTAGGCTACGTTAGTATTGCTCAAACGCAGCTTGTCACCGGCAACGCTGTTACCGTTTTGCGTAGCCTTAGCATTGCCAATCAGTTCAACATAACCGCTATTATCGGTTTTATAAACAGCACTGTCACCGGAGGCAGTCAGATTGCGTGCATCACTGCGGATATCCACGCCGCCGTAAGCGTTTGCCACACCCTTGGCCATATCATAATCAATCTTGGCCGCATTCAAAACGCTGCCGTCAGCGTCCGTCAGACGGGCCCAGCCACCGATGGTTTCGGCAAATTGACGTCCCTTGTAGTAGTCAATGCGGTCTGAGCTCAGGCTTTTGCCGGCCTTAGTCACCACGGCACCGCCTACTGCGGACAAATCATTTTCATTATGCGCGATAAATTCATTGCAGACAATATGCGCATCTTCACGGTCGGCAATAACATTGCCTGTCAGCAGGCCGCTTTTAGTCTTGCTGTTAAATTTTGCATAATTAGCAGTCGCCCTGCCGCCATCCTGCGTCAGTACGACGTTGCCGTTAGCCACAGCCTCGCCGGTCTGCAAATCGTATTCCAGCTCATCTGCCTGCACACTAAAGCTACCCTGTGCAGCAAAGGCCGTGGTGGCCATGCCTGCCGCCAGAACCGCAGTCACTGCTGTAAGCAGTAATCTATTTTTCCAAGTCATATTATTCGCCGCCTTTCTCAACCTTGGCATTGCCCTTAAGCTTTACGTGCTTAAAGGCACTTGTAGTTTCCGCACTGTCACTGGTTGCAGTATATGCATCGTTATGCAGCTTAAAATGTCCCGTGGCCGTAATCAGATCCTTAGTCTGGTTCCAGGTGATTTTATCTGCGTAAAGCTCGCCGCCCGTGTTTAGTACGGCCTTAATATTTCCCTCCAGCGTAAAATCGTTGCTCTTGATACCGGCAAAGCCTTTATCAGCAGCAACATCAATAAAGCTGCCATCGCTACGGTAAATCTTGCCCTTGATGCCCTTCAGATAAGCAATATTTTTTCCCTTATCATTCACGACCTCTGCCACGGTAAATTCCCATAGCTTTTTGCCATCCTTTTCACGCTGCAGCACGCTGTTTTTCAGTGAAGCATTAACCTGCGCAGTAACACCATTACCAGGCTTAAGCGTTATCGGCTTGTTGCCACCGAGCATCAGCCAGGCAATAATGCCGCCTGCAATAACAAGGCCTGCAAGTATAACTAAGAGTCCTTTTTTATTGTTCATCAGCCTGCTTTTCCTCCTCTGGTGGGGTATAGGGTGTATTCCAGCGATGCTGGAACCACAGCCAGTTATCAGGATACTTTTTAATTATCCTTTCGACCTCCTGCGTCATCTTCAAGGTAACATTATAATCATCCCGTTTTTGATCGCCGGTATCCTCATAACGTATTGGATCATGCACAATAGCAGTATGACCGTACCCATCAGGGTTACGCACGATAAAAATGGGGATAATCGGTGCCTTGAACTTACGCGAAAAATACGCAGGTCCTGTAGGTGTAGAAGCCATCTTGCCCAAAAACGGAACGAAGATGCCGTCATAGCCGCCATCCTGGTCGGCAATCAGCCCCAGCATGCGTCCCTTTTTCATAGCACGGGCACAGCCAAGAATTTCACTCGTCCCGCGCGAAAATATTTCCTGGCCCACACCCTTGCGCAGCTCGTTCATAAAATCGCTGTACACACGGTTAGGCTGCGGCTTTTCTACCGCGCTCAAGGGAAAACCGTTCAACGCCAGGGCCGCACCAAGCCATTCCCAATTATCCATATGGCAGGCCAGCATAACAACGCCCCTACCCTCGGACAAGGTTTCCCACAAGACCTCCGGACGGTCAAATTTGACCAGCCCGCGGATATTATCCTTATTCAGTGCAGGCATATACAGCATTTCCATAAAGGTAATACCTAAATTGACAAACAGTGATTTAATCGTTGTCTCTGCCTGCTCCGCGCTGTAACCCAGACGCTCGCGGATGGTTGCTTCAGCACGCACCCGCTGCTTTTTGGCAATTTTGTAATACAGGTGGCCTATACCCTTGCCGATAATTACGATTAGCTTATATGGCAGCCACGAAATTATCGTGCTCATCGTTTTTAATAAATAGTAAAGCCACATTATTGTCTGTCTCCTTGTCCGCCGTCACCGTATGCCTGTACAATATCATCCCATTTATCCTGCGACATAAGAATCAGCTCTATCGCCTCGCGCACAGCTCCCCTGCCGCCATCATTATACAGCACGAAATCCGCTGCCTCTAAAGCGGCATCAGCAGCATCGGCAGGTGCAAGGGAAAGACCGCAGGCAAGCATCGGGGCTATATCGTTCAGGTCATCGCCAATATAGGCTACCTGTTCCAGCTTGAGGTTATTTTGCCGTGCCAGCTGTTCAAGTGCGATTTTCTTATCGCGCACTCCCTCCAGCACAGCAGTGATACCCAGCTCTTCGGCCCTGCGGCGCACAATTTCGCTTTTGCGGCCGGTGACAATCGCAACCTTGATGCCGCTGCGCAGCGCGCAGCTTATACCCATACCATCCTTGGCATTAAAGCCCTTAAAAATCTCGCCCTCGTTACCGATGTAGATAGTGCCATCTGTCAGTACGCCATCTACATCCAAGGCCAACAGCTTTATCTTCTTAGCTGCCTCTTCACAGGTAATATCAAATTCTTCATCCTCTTCTTCATCAAAATCATCATCGTTATCGAAGAAGTCCTTAGCAAGTATGTTTCTTATATCTTCAGCAGATAACCGCATTATACCACTCCCTGCCGTACCAGATCAGTCATGTGCAGTAAGCCTATAACCTTCTTATCGGCGTCAATAACAGGTAGCACGGTAATTGGTTTCGGCTTGTTGCTTTCCATAATATGCAACGCCTGTGCCGCCAGTTTATCTTCGGTAATCGTCTTAGGCGACTTGGTCATCAGCTCGCATACCGGACGCTGCAAAAAATCCACGCCCCTGCTCAAACCGCGGCGGATGTCACCATCTGTGAGCACGCCCTGCATAACGCCGTCCGCATCCACAACGCTTACGGCACCAAGACCCTTATCCGTAATGACGAACAGCGCCTCCTGCACCGTTGTATCACCCAAAACAGTAGGATTTTCGGCTCCCTTGTGCATGATATTGCCCACGGTCAAAAGCAGCCTGCGTCCCAAACTGCCGCCCGGGTGGAAAATAGCAAACTGGCTGGCAGTAAAGTTGTGCTTTTTGAGCAGCGCCAAGGCCAGCGCATCGCCATAAGCCAGGGCAGCAGTAGTGCTGCTTGTCGGTGCCAGTCCCAAGGGACAAGCCTCCTTGCTCACGCCCACATTCAAAACAACGTCGGCGTTCTTGCCCAAAGTAGAATCTGGCTTGCCCACCATAGCAATGATTTTGGCACCAATACGGCGCAGCGACGGCAAAATATTAAGCACCTCACCCGTTTCGCCACTATTGGAAAGAGCAATCACTACATCGCTTTCAGTAACCATGCCCAAATCGCCGTGAATACCCTCGGCAGGATGCAGATAAAAGGACGGTGTGCCTGTGCTGGCCAACGTTGCAGCCATTTTGCGGCCTATCAGTCCGGACTTTCCCATACCGGTGATTACTGTACGTCCCTGGCACTCCAATATCATCTTAACCGCAGCAGCAAAATTATCATCTATACGCGGCACCAGCTCCAAAACAGCCTCTGCCTCCATACGCAGCACATCACGCGCATGCTCTAGCATTGCTTCCATGCTTATAACCTACCTTTGCTTAACCACGGACGATTTTATCAATCGCCAGTACATCTGTCAAAAGCTTTTCCAAATCATCCAGCTTAACCATGTTAGGACCGTCGCTCAAGGCCTCTGCCGGATTATCGTGCACCTCCAAAAACAGTGCGTCAATACCGACAGCCGCTGCCGCACGCGCCATATGCGGCACGTACTGGCTCTGTCCGCCGCTGGACGTACCCTGGCCACCGGGAATCTGCACGCTGTGAGTAGCATCCATCACTACCGGATAACCCAGCTCGCGCATAATCGCCAGTCCGCGCATATCCGTAACCAGAGTGTTATAACCAAAGCTTACACCACGCTCGGTCAAAAGCAGGTTGTAGTTGCCTGCTTCCTCCACCTTTTTGACAACGTTCTTCATATCCCAGGGAGCAAGGAACTGTCCCTTTTTCACGTTGATAGTCCTGCCTGTTTTGGCAGCAGCATAGACCAAATCCGTCTGACGGCACAAAAACGCCGGTATCTGCAAAATATCAACCACCTCAGCAGCCTTTTCTGCCTGCCATGGCTCATGGATATCCGTAACGACAGGAACGTTCAAATCCTTTTTGATCTGCGCCAGAAGCTTTAAGCCTTCTTCAATACCAGGCCCGCGAAAGGAAGCATAAGAGGAACGGTTAGCCTTGTCAAAGGAAGCCTTAAACACATAGGGAATACCAAGCTTGGCACAAATAGCCTTCGTGCGCTGACCAATCATCAGGCTGCGCTCATAGCCCTCCAGCACGCAGGGACCTGCCATCAGCATCAAAGGATGTCCTTGTCCAACCTCATAGTTACCAACTTTTACGATCTGCATATCCTGCCTCCTAGCTTTATTTATTCATCTTGGCAAACAGCTCGTTGACTGCGGCCAAATCCTCAGGAGTATCTACGCCAATACCCTGAAAATCACTTTCCAGGACCTTGATTTTATAACCATTTTCCAAAGCACGCAGCTGCTCCAGGCTTTCGGCACGCTCCAGCGGTGTAGGCTGCAAGGCTGCGTACTTCAGCAAAAAGCTGCGACGGTAGGCATAAATACCTACATGCTTATACACCCTGTAATCCTTCGGCTTATTGCGCGGATATGGCATCAGGCTGCGCGAAAAATACAGTGCGTAGCCATTTAGGTCAGTAACAACCTTAACAGCGGCGGGATTGTCGTAATCCTCCTCGTTCATAGCCACCTTCAGCGTCGCCATCTTCAGCTCTGCGTCATTTTCAAAGGCAGCTGCCAGACGGTCAATAACCTCAGGCGGAATCATCGGCTCGTCGCCCTGCACATTAACGATAACGTCAACATCAGGATAATTTAAAGCCACCTCAGCCAAACGGTCGGTGCCGCTCGGATGATCAGGCGAGGTCATCATGGCCTTGCCGCCAAAGCCGTCAACAGCCTTTTTTACCAGCTCGTTATCCGTTGCTACAACCACCTCGTCCGGCAGCTTAGCCTGACAGGCACGTTCATAGACACGTTGAATCATCGGCTTGCCTGCAATCAGCGAAAGCGGCTTGCCTGGCAGGCGTGTTGAAGCATAACGTGCAGGGATTACACACAAAACTTTCATCGTTTATCAAGCTCCTTTTTAATGGCATTATCAATATATTCCTGGAACTTATCCATACCCTCGGTAATGCGGATATCCATATTCAGGATATACAGCGGAATCTCGCGGGCAGAATAAATAAATTCTGTTGGTATTTTTACAGCGTCCTTAGCCGTCGTAACCATGGCCACGGCCTTCAGGCTGCTGGCACGCTCGTTGATGTATTGCATTTCCAGCATACCATAGTCATGGTGGTCAGGATAACGCACTACCTCCATAATATTCAGGCCAATGCTTGACAGGGTCTGTTCAAACGAAGACGGATTGCCGATAGCGGAAAAAACCATCACGTTTTTATCCTTAAGCTCATCCAAACCCTTAATATTTTCTGCAATGCCCTTGTACCAGTCGGCAATTTCCACAAAGTTTTTAGGATGATGAATACTTTCCACCACAGGCGCCCTGTTATTATACATAGCAATGGTATGACGCAGCTGGATGCGGTTCAGTCTGCTGCTCTGGTCAGTCTTTGTCAGCAGGAACAGATCGCCACGCGCTAAATTCTGCAGCGGCTCGCGCAACGTACCGCGAGGCAGCACGCAGCCATTGCCAAACATATTTAGCGTATCCACCAGCACTACATCCAAATCGCGTTCCAGCTGCCAATGCTGATAGCCATCATCCATAATAATAACCTCGGCATTGAGCTTGTCTACAGCATAACGGCCGGTAACAGCGCGATTTTTGCCAATGATAACGGGAATACCCGGTAACGTTTTGGCCATCAGGTAGGCCTCGTCACCAGCCTCATAGGCAGTCATAAAAATCTTGTTGCCATCCGATACTACACCCAGCTCCTTATCCCAATGCGAACGATAGCCACGGTTCAAAATTACAACACGGTAGCCCATTGCTTTGATGATAGCAGCCATTTTTTGTGCCGTAGGAGTTTTGCCGGTGCCGCCAACAGTAATATTACCAATAGAAATAACACAGCAATTTAGCTTTTCCTTATGTATCAGTCCATAATTATACATTGCCAGCTTACAGCAGACGCCAAATTCATACAAATAGGACATTCCACGCAGCAAAGCTAAAAGCAGCCAGCCCATAAAGGGTGTGTCAGGGCCATAGGCAACCTGCATAATATATTGGATGACCGCGTCACCATGACGCAGACGGCCACCGCCCTCATCCGTCAGGTTGCGTGTGTTAATCGGGTACTTTTTGTATTCACGCGCTGGCACAGCCGTCAAATCCAAAAGCTCCTTGAGATAATGGATGCTGCGTACATCCGCGCCGCGGTTCTCCTTAATAACCTGCAGGGAGGCTGCTCCCATCTGTGCGCGACGCTCATCATTCTTGATAATGTCCAGCATCTCGCTGGTCAGCTCGGCAGTGCTGTTAACCATTTTACAGGCCTTGACCTTACTCAATAAGGCATACGAATCCTTAAAGTTCTGCATGCTGGGTCCCACCAAAATCGGTTTAGCGTGGGCAGCAGGCTCTAGCACGTTGTGACCGCCGGTATTGCTAAAAGAGCCGCCTACAAAGACAACATCGCCTACAGCGTAAATACGCCCCAGCTCACCAATCGTATCAATGATAAGCAGAGGATAGCTATTGCGCTCACCGCTTTCCTGCTGCATTTGCGAGCGGAAGCCCGTTTCGTAACCATAATGGCTGGCCAGCTTGGCAATTTCTTCGGCACGGGCAGTTTTGCGCGGTGCAATAACCAGGCGTGCATTGGGATATTTCATACGTATTCCCTTAAAGGATTCCAAAAGAATTTTTTCCTCTCCCGGATGGGTAGAGCCTGCAACGATAACAGGATAATCCTCCTTCAGTCCCAGCTCCCTGCGGTATCTGTCCAAATCCTCCGGCGTTACCTCAGCGTAGGTCTGGTCAAACTTGGTATTGCCTGTAACGAAAATCTTGCTCCTGTCCGCGCCAAGGTGAGCAATATAATCCGCATCAATACTAGACTGCATACAAAAACGGGTCACAGTATTAAGCATATCATCCCAAATACCATAAAGATATCTATAATTCTTAACGGATTTTTCGGAAATACGACCATTAACCATCATTACAGGGATATGACGTTCACGGATAGCACGCAAAAAATTAGGCCACAGCTCTGTTTCTACAGGCATAAATACGCCAGGATGGATGCGCTTAACCAAGGACTCAGCCACAAAGGGGAGGTCCAGGGGAAAATAAATAATGGCATCTGCCTCCGGGATAATCTGCTTGGCCATATTGTAACCGCCAACCGTAAACGCCGATACTAAAACAGGTCGGTCCGGCATTTCCTTGCGTATCTGCTTAACCAAGGGACTTGTCGCCACAATTTCGCCTACGGACGCACCATGAATCCAAATGCAATCCTTGCGCATAACCTTGGTGATTTCCTTTTCGTCTACGCAGCCAAGGCTCTGCTTAAAACGCAGTCCGAAGCCCTTTTCAGTAAAGAGGCGGTAGGTGTAGTAGGGGATGATGAAAACCACCAGCACTATTAAAATAAGAATGTTATAAAGAATATACATGCGCTAACCTCTCTTCGCCTTACTTTGCTTCTTTACTGCGGTACTGGATTTTGTACAGATGTGCATACAGACCATCCAACGCCATCAGCTCATCATGGGTTCCCTGCTCTACCAGGCAGCCCTTCTCCAATACCATTATCTTATCAGCATTTTTGATCGTCGAAAGCCTGTGGGCAATAACAAAGGAGGTGCGGCCGATCATCAGACGATCCAGAGCCTCCTGCACAACACGCTCACTTTCAGTATCCAAAGCAGAGGTAGCTTCATCAAGGATTAGAATCTGCGGATTCTTTAAAATTGCCCGGGCAATAGAAATACGCTGACGCTGACCGCCGGAAATATTAACACCGCGATCACCCAGCATAGTCTGATAGCCATTGGGCAGGCCCATAATAAAGTTGTGGGCGTTAGCAGCCTTGGCAGCAGCTTCAACCTCTTCAGGCGTCGCGTCCAGACGGCCATAAAGAATGTTATCGTACACAGTACCATTAAAAAGCACTGTCTCCTGCGGCACAATGCCAACCTGCTCGCGCAGAGAATTAAGCGTCACCTTGCGGATATCATTACCATCAATGAGAATATCACCGCTGGTTACATCATAAAAACGCGGCAGCAGACTGGCAATAGTGGACTTGCCTGCACCCGAGGGGCCAACAAAGGCAATCATCTCGCCAGGCTTGACAGTAAAAGTGATATCATGCAAAACCTCTTCGCCGCTGTTATATGCAAATGAAACCTTTTCAAAGCACACATTGCCTTTTACCGGAGGAAGCGCCTTGGCATCAGGGGCATTTCTAATTATCTCAGGCAGATCCATTACATCAAAAACACGCTGCGCTGCAGCCAATGCCTTTTGAATATTGCCGATGACACGGCTCAAACGCTTTATAGGATTAGAAATATTCACAGCGTAGGTCAAAAACGCTACCAGAGAACCGGCAGTAATGCTGCCATTGATAACACTGTTGCCACCGTACCAAAGGATGATGGATACGCCTACCGCCGCCACAAATTCAATCGTCGGGGTGAGGGTGGAGGACAACTGCGCATACTTCATATTCGCATTGAAGTTGTTCATGTTCTCCCTGTTAAAGCGGTTTACCTCGTAATCCTCGCGCACAAAGGATTTGATAACGCGGGGAGAGGACGCCACCTCCTGCAGTACAGACGTAATATCCGCCGTCGCCTCCTGAATGCGGCTGCCGGACTTGCGGATGCGCTTGCCGAAGCTGTCAATAAACCACAATACAACCGGGAACGTCGCAAAGGTGACCAAAAACAGCTTCCAGTCCAAATACAGCATCATCACGATAGAGACTATCAGAATAACACTTTCAGTAAACATCTCCACAACGTTTTCCACCATCGCCGATTGCAGGGCGCTGACGTCGTTGGTGACATAGCTCATGATAGTGCCGGTTTTATTTTTATCATAAAAGGCCAGGCTCAGACGCTGCAGCTTTTCAAATACCTCCCTGCGGATATCAATAATCACGCGCTGTCCCACATAGTTCATCAGATAGCTTTGTCCATAATAGGAAACACCACGGATAATAAAAACCACGATAATGCTGATAACAATATAGTTCAGCATCGAGGTATCCTTATCACGCAGCACCTGGTCAACCATATCCTTGATGACCCATGGCAGATAGGCCGTACAGCCTGAGGCAATACCGGTGCAGATTAAGGCTGCCAAGGCTCTTTGCCAGTAGGCTTTAACATATTTTATCGATCTTAAGTATAAATTCATCTTTTCTCCTCAGCTATTTTCAGTATTAATTGTGCCACACGTCCCACGGCACCAGGCTCACCCAAACGCTGCTTCATATAGGCCAGGTCGTTTTTCAATGCCTGCTGCCGCTCGGGCTGCAGCAGCTCCATTGCCGTTTGCGCCAATCTTTGGGGTGTAAAGTCTTCCTGCAGCAGCTCGGGCAAAATGGTTTTGCCGGCCACAATATTGGGCAGACCAATATTAGGTATATTAATCACCATACGCGCAATAAAGGCATTAAGTGGCGATGTGCGGTAAACAATTACGCTAGGCAGACCACACAGTGCCGCCTCCAGCGTCACAGTGCCGCTCGTTGCCAGCGCCAGATCTGCCACGCTAAACAGGTCATAGTTGTGACCCTCGGTAATCCTTACATCCAGCCCCGCCGCCGCAATTTTTTCCTGCAGCAGCTCCAGCGGTATCGTTCCAGCACGCGGCATGGCAAACTGCACGTCAGGCAGCTGCTCCTTAAGCAGCTTTGCACCCGCCAGCAGCGTTGGCAGCATTTTTTCTATCTCCATCAGACGGCTTCCCGGCATAATAAGCACCAGTCTTTTACCCTGCTCCTTGCCAGCCCATTGCTCAGCCTCACTGCGCTGCATCTGCGGATGTACAATGTCCAAAAGCGGATGACCGACAAATTCTACAGGCGCACCGGCTTCCTTATACACATCATACTCAAAAGGAAAAATGCACGCTACCTTATCTACTATTTTGGCGACGTTTTTGGCGCGTCCCTTGTTCCAGGCCCACGCCGACGGCGCGATATACGACACAACAGGTATACCCTTATCGTGTGCCAACTTCGCCAACTTCATATTGAAACCGGGATAGTCCACAACAACCAGGCAATCCGGTCTGCGCTCGTCCATAACACGTGCAAAGGCGCTACGCAGACGGAATAAATCCGGCAGCTTGCGTAATACCTCCACAAAGCCCATAACACCGTGGTCCTTGATGTCCCACAGCACCTCGCCGCCGGCATTGCGCAGGGCATCACCACCCATGCCAAAAACCTCGGCACTGCTGTCTAATTTCTTTATAGCAGCTGTCACTGCAGCTGCATGGATATCGCCAGAAGCTTCTCCGGCAGATATTAAAATTTTCGCCATGATGTCTCCTTGCATTAACCTATACATATTCAGTATATATTATAACACAAAAAGCGGCTGACATAAGCTATCAGCCGCCAAGAAATGCGAAATTTTTACGATATTTATTTAACAAGAATCGTTATATTATGCTCATCTGCCAACGCAATCGTCTTTTCACGCTCTGTAATCAGCGTATTGCCTGCTTCAATAATAATACCGGTCGCACCTGCGTAAATCATAGATTCCAGCGTTTTGGTACCGAAGCCGGGAATATCAAAGCGCTGGTCCTGTGCCGGTTTTGCAGCCTTGGCTACAATCACGCCACCCTTTCCCAGGTAGCCCCCGCGCAGAATACACGCATCCGTGCCTTCAATAGCCTCCACGGCCATCACCGCACGGTTCTTGACTACGACCGTCTGACCGATATCCAGACCGCCAATGGCCTTAGCCATTTCAAAGCCAAACTCCATATCCGCCAGCTCCGCCTCGGTCGGTGCGCGCTTTGTCAGCACGCCTGGCTGCGGCAGCAGTGGCTTAATCAGAAGCGTCTGGTCCATAACCTCAATGCCTTCGCCCTCCAGCTCCTTGACGATAGCGTTCATGATGGTATCATCCTTGCGGTCAGGTACTGTGGCTAAAATTTTAATGGCACGCAAATCAGGCACAATTGCCCCCGCCTTATAAAGAACCTCCTTGGTGACCTTGCCAATCATCGTCACCTTAGTAACCTTGTTCTTTTTTAACGTGGAAATGATTTTGCCAATTTTGCCGATGTTGATATCGTAATAAGCATCTACGCTGGCGGGCAGCTCCTCATCTATACCAGGAACGACACCCACAGCGATCACGTGGTATCCCTGCTCCTTGGCAGAACGCGCCACCTCTACCGGCAGATGTCCCACACCTGAAAGTACGCCCAGCACATCCATACGTTTAACCTCTGCGGGTACGGATGATGCCACGCTCTACATTACGCAAAAAGCGCAGCAGGTGTTCAATCGGCTCAGAGCTGTTAAGCTCCTGCTCCATAGTGCTGATGGCCTCCTGCAAAGGCAGGCCGCTGCGATAAAGAATACGGAAGGCCTTTTTCAGCTCGCTGCGTTCCTCTACAGGCATGCCCGCACGGGACAAGCCAACACTGTTCAGACCAGATACAAAGGCAGGGTCACCGGCACAAATCATAAACGGCGGCACATCCTGGTTGCAGCGTGCCATGCCGCCAATCATAGCATTACGGCCAATCTTGCAGAACTGGTGTACTGCCGACAGACCGCCGATAACGGCGCGATCCTCAACAATAACATGTCCTGCCAGGGTTGCAACGTTAGACATAATTACATTGCTGCCTACAATGCAATTGTGTGCTACATGGGTATAGGCCATCATCAGGATATTGTTACCAATGCGGGTTTCATTGCCCTCGCCCACTGCCCTGTTAACAGTGCAGCATTCGCGAAAGGTGCCACCATCACCAATAATGGTATAGGTCTTTTCACCCACAAACTTCAAATCCTGCGGCACCGCGCCAATAGAACAGCCCGGAAAAAAGCGGCAGTTTTTGCCTACTTTGGTGTATGGGTGAATGGTTACATTAGCACCAATGATACAGCCATCACCAATTTCTGTATTTTCATCAATCACAGCATAGGGGCCCACGCCCACATCCTTGCCCAAAACGGCGGAAGGATGAATAATAGCGGTAGGATGAATACCACTAGCTGGCAGAATAATTGAAGACATTACTTTCACTCCCCAAACAAATATTAATCAAGCATTTAAATACAAAATCATAATACTATAATCATCTGTGCTAATGTTTTTTCACCTGTCAATAAGCATGATTAAATGAAATTAGGCTTAATTATAGCGTTATTTCGCAATAATACTTGCATTTACAGCTATTTTTGTATTTTTTGCTGATTATGCTTCTTTGGGATCCATGATGGCAAAGGTACAGTCGCATTCACAGGCAACCTTACCATCTACACGGCCCTCGCAATGAATAATCCCCATATTAGCGCGCATAATCTTAGTAACCTCGGCGGTGGTAACAACCTGGTCACCGGGCACAACCTGCTTGCGGAAGCGGACGTTATCAATTTTGGCAAAAACAGCAATCTTGCCGCGGTTCTCTTCAGGGTACAGCATAGCGACGCCGCCAACCTGGGCCATTGCCTCAATCAAAAGCACACCCGGCATAATCGGTTCGTTGGGAAAATGTCCCAAAAACTGCATTTCGTTAGCGGTGATATTTTTAATACCAACTGCACGCTTCATCGGTTCTATTTCCAGAATACGGTCTACCAACAGCATGGGATAACGGTGCGGCAGGATTTTTTTAATTTCGTTGATATCTAAGACTGTCATTATTTACTCCTCCTTTGTTCTGTAAGCCTGAATCTGCTTGGCAATCTTGGAATTAAAGGCATGACCTGTTTTTACTGCTATGACATGTGCCTTAATGGGTCCCAATAAATATAAATCGCCTACGGCGTCAAGAATCTTGTGCCTGATAAGCTCGTTATCATAACGGGGAACAGAAAGAATCTTTTCCTCGTCAAAGACAACAACGTTTTCCAGCGAACCGCCCAGGCCCAGGCCCATCTTGCGCAGCATTTCCAGCTCGTAGGTGAAGGCCACCGTCCTGGCAGCCATGATTTCCTTTTTAAAGCTTTCCTTATTCAGCTCAATATCAAAATATTGCGTTCCCAGCATCGGATGACTGTTGATGGATGTGAAGGACACCCTGTAGCCATCATAGGGCAAAATAGCTATGTAGCGGTCACCGTCATATACCGAAAACGCCTTGTCAACGGCATATATTTTGCGCTCTGCCTGCTGCGCCACCGGCTGTGCCTCTTCAATAAGCTCGCAGAATACCTTGGCGCTGCCGTCTGTTACAGGCGGCTCAGGGGACGACATCTCTATCCTTATGTTATCAATCGCCAGCATCGACAGTGCTCCCATCAAATGCTCTACGGTAAATACCTCTGCACCGTTGGCGCTAAGGGTCGTTGCTTTTATTGTGGAGCTGACATTTTCAGCCAGAGCCTTGATTTCCGGTCTGCCAGGCAGGTCTGTGCGTACAAAGACTATACCTGTATTTTCGGCCGCCGGCTTGAGCGTCATCAGTACGTCCTTGCCCGAATGCAGGCCGATACCGGAATAAGATACTTCCTTAGCAATCGTATGCTGGTACTCTTTTATTTGCTCGGTCATTTTGCTCCTCCTTTGTCTTATAGTTATTTTTTCTTACCAAAACGCTGTCTGCCATCCTTCCAGCGATCATGCACCCAAAACCACATTTCCGGATGATCTATTATTTCGTGCTCTAAAACAGTTACCAGCTCACGGGTGACAGCATAAAAATCCTGTTCTTTATTTTTAGTTTTGGGTGTATATAGCGGTGGATAAATCTTGGCAGTACAGGTGCCATCATCATTGTTATGCAAAAAAATCGGCAGAATAGGCGAACCATAAATACGCGACAGCGCTGCCGGCCCGAGCGGAATGATAGACTGCTTGCCAAACAAATCAATCTGCACACCGTCATCATTTGTATCCTGGTCAAAAAGCACGCCCAAAAGCTTCTTTTCCCGCAGCATACGGCTAATGGCTAAAAGACCGTGCTCACCACGGTTATAGGTAACCTGCTGCCCCACCATCTGGCGGAACTCGTTTATCAGCTTATCCATATAACCATTGTTCTGCTTGCGCGTAATGGAAAGCATGGGATAACCATGCAGTGCCACCGTCGCACCCAAAAGCTCCCAGTTGCCATAATGACCTGTCGCCATAATGACGCCCTTACCCTGGGCATAGGCAGCCTCCAGGTATTCCAACCCTTCCACTTTTACCTTGCTGCTAATAGTATCCTTATTGAGCAGCGGAAAGCGCATTACCTCTACCACCATGCGACCAAAGCGGTGCAGGCTGTCCTCAGCAATCTGCTGCGCCCGTACCTCGCCTACGCCAAGGCATTCATGGATATTGGCTGCTGCCATCTGCATGCGCCACCTAGGCACCACCAGCACAGCCACACTGCCCAAAAGCTTCGCCGCCAGCCTACGCAGCCACAGCGGCGAAACACACATCAACCTACTAAAAAGCTTGACTATATAATAACCTAACAAGCCTTCACCACCTAAATTTTATTTTTTCAGCTCTGCCAGTTCCTTTTCCAAGGCCTTGAGGCGCTTGAGCATATCGCCAACCTTACGCACACTAGCCTCCTGGCGCAGCCATTCCTTCATAGGCATAGCAGGGAAGCCGCCCATGACGGAATTATCGGGTACGTTATTGGTGATACCGGTTTTGCCGCCAAAGACGCAGTTATTGCCAATGGTAATATGGCCAACTGTGCCAACCTGTCCTGCAAAGGTGACGTTGTTGCCAACAGTTACGCTACCGGAAATACCCACATGGGCAACCACCAGGCAGTTTTCACCCAATATATCATTGTGTCCCAAGTGCACAAGATTATCAATCTTCGTACCCTTGCCCACAATCGTGCTGTCGACAGTTGCACGGTCGATGCAGGTATTGTTGCCAATTTCCACATCATCACCCAGAACCACATTGCCTGTTTGCAGCACCTTACTGTGCTTGCCGTTTTGGGTAATATAGCCAAAGCCGTCACCGCCGATAACGGCACCGGCCTGAAGAATAACGCGGTCACCCAATACGCAGTCCTCACGGATGGTAGTATTGGGATAAAGAGTGCAGTCCTTGCCCATTTTTACACGCTTACCCACATAGGCATGCGGATAAATTACGCAGCCATCACCCACCTCGGCATCATCCTCAACAACGGCAAAGGGTTGAATAGCTACATTAGCACCAATCTTTGCTTTTTTAGAAACATAAGCATAGGGGCTGATGACGCGTTCAACCTCCTCCTGCGGGCGGAACAGCTCCAGCAGGGCGGCAAAGGCCGCACGGGGATTAGGCACCCTGATAACGGGACGACCCTCAAGCTCCGGGTCCTCCGGACTTAATACCATAACACCAGCCTTAGACAGGTGACAATGCTCAACGTGTGGCGGCACCGCAAACGAAATATCCTGCGGTCCTGCCTCCACCAGGCCATTAACACCGGTAATAAGCAATTCGGGATTATCATGCTCTACCGTTCCCTGTAAAAATTCAGCTAACTCTTGTACACTCTTCTCCATTTCATACCTCCATCAGCACTCAGCCCTCTCATGAAGCTGCCTACGCAAAAAAGCGGGCGGACGCTCCGCCCGCTTTTGGGTGCTGCTTATTTCATTTTTGCAATTACATCACTGGTAACATCGGTGCCGCCCTGAGGAACTGCACGCTTATCTAAAATTGCTCCCAGCTTCTTTTCGTCAGCAACCTGCTTTAAGGCTGCGTCCTGGCTGGATTTAAGCTTATTCATAGCCTCGCTCTGCACCAGCTTGGCCTTTGCTGCATAATCATCGCTAATCTTTTTTGCATCGTCGCCGGTTTTACCCTCCAGCTCCTTGTCCATTTCGGTCTTCAGCTCGGTCATTTTTTTAGTGAAATCTTCCTGGGTCTGCTTAACAACAGGAGCCTCAGATTGAATTCTTTCCATATCTACAGTGCCAAAATCAGCATTGCGTCCACCGCAGCCAAAGGTAAGCATAGCTGCTGCAATCATCAAACCGGCAATAATTTTCTTCATGATTTGTATAACCTCACTTAATTTTTCTTATATTTAGCTCAAGGCTGCATCTTCAGTGCCTTAATAACAGCATCTGTAATATCATCTGCCTTGACATTTGCCTTGAACTGATTAAAAACAATCGTATAACCACGCTCATGCGCCAGCTTCACAGCCTGGCTTTCAATATCCTGGCTGATTTGCTTTTTCAGCGCGTCGTTTTGCTCCTGCTGCTTATCAATTTCCCTATCCATAACGCTAAGTGCGTTATCCAGCGCCTTAGGTGCCGCCTCCAGCAGCTCCTTGTCGCGCTCATCGGGAGCTTTTAGCTGCTCGAGAGCCTGCTCATGATACTGCTGTGCCTTCTGGCGCATTCTTTCCTCAGCCTGCGCCTTATAGGGACCGACCTTAGCGTCCACCAGCTGCCGCTTTTCTGCCTGCAGCTGCGCGATGCGAGCCCCGCGTTCCCTCTGCACGTCCTTTAGCTGCTCTTCAACAGCCTTGCGCTCCAGCGGCTTCATCTTTACAGTCTCCAAAAGCGCGCGCAGGTTAAAAATTTTTAGCTGATATGCATCCTCAACCTCTTTTTTGCGGCCGGCAAGCTGCGCATCAGCGTCAGCCTCCGCCTGGGCAACAAAGCTTTGCAGCCTGGCATTTTCCACCTCACGCTGCTCTGCCATGCGCGTATTAAAGTCCGCATCCATAAAGCTTTGCTGGCTCAGCTGCCGCAGGCTGCGCAATTTGTTCAGGCTGCCTAGCTGTGCCTTGGCCAGCTCCTCCTGCCCCTTGCGCCTGTTGAGCAGGTCCTGCAAAATCTTTTCACCCTGCTCCAGCTTGCTGTACTGCTGATGAGCCCTTTGCGCCTGTTCCCAGTTGATGACAGCTATTTTATCCTGCTGCCCATGGATATTGGCATTGCACGCCGAAATCAGCAGGGCAGCTGCAATCATGGCACCAATTTTTCCCAGCTTCTTCTTTTTCATGCATGCCTCCATCTACAAACTTCTACAACAGCTAACTACAAGTACACAAAGCAATTTGCTTATTATCAAGCAACAATCAGCAAAACGTTAACGTGATAAATCTTATTTAGAAGCAGGCTGCATAGCCTTTGCTACCTCG
>CAVKMV010000001.1:0-3497 GCA_963657675.1 Ruminococcus intestinalis | reverse complement strand
GTAATATCCACGCCACCATAAACAACGGTATTCTTATCAACAACTACGGAAAGACCCTTTTTGTCAGCAACCTTTTTAATGCTTGCTTCAATGCTCTTGAGCACCGGGTCCATCAGCTCTTTTTGCTTGTTAGCCAAGCGCTCCTGAATTTGGGTATAATACTTTCTCTTTTCAACATCATTCATGCTCTTGCTCTTCTCATTGAAATCTTCCTGAGCTGCTTTGATTTCTTTGTTCATAGCCTCGTTAACGCTCTGCAGATCCGGACTTTGAGAAACCAAAATCTGGTAGTTAACCACGCCGATTGCAGATTCACTGGAAGCCGCAATAGCATTTTTGCCAAAACCACTTTGCGTTACAGAAAGAGCAAAGCAGCCAAGTACAAAGATAGCCGCAATCAACAAAGAAATTACCTTTACATTTTTAGGATTACGCAATTGCTGCATCATAATCTAAATCCCTGCTTTCTTTTTTTCATACAATATTGCAGGCAGTGCCAAAGGTCAAAACCCGGCACACCCACTACAACAAATATATCTTATTATATCAGTCTAAGCCAATTCTTTCAAGAATCGCTACAGATTTCCTATAATCCGCAAATAGAATTCGTTGCCGCCATGAACATACTCCGCACTCAAAAATTCATGGATGCGATAGCGCACACCAAACTCGTTGCGGTCATCACCCGAAAAATGCTCGGCCCGCAGCCGCCATTTAGGACTCAAGCTATATTCCAGACGATAATCATTGTCACCAATAGGCATACGCCGCACATAGCTCCAGCTGCTCTTACCCCAATAGCGGGTATAACCAAGACCGAAGCGCCATTCAACATCATCCAAAATAACCTCGCCCTCGCCAAACACCTCGTCACGCGGCGAAAGCAGCTTGCCTATGTGCGCCTTGCCCGAAAGGTTATCCTTGCTGCGACCGATATCGCCATAGCCCTCAAACCACAGCTTATAATCATCAGAATTAATCATTATATTTACGCCCAAATCGGCTCCGGGAGTAAGCCTGACATCCGGCTGCAGCCTAAAGCGGCGCACCTCAGGCTCAGCCAGCAGCTTTGCCTTAAGCTGCTCCTCCAGCTCGCTGCGGTGTCGCTGCACATAGGCTACAGGCAATCCGCGCAGCTTATCACATTCTGCAGCGTATTTGTACTTTAGCTGCATCAAAAGAATGTTGGGAATAGCCTCACTGCGCAGCTCGTACTTAATGTTGCGCACCAGCTGTCCCACAGGATAGATTACCACCTGTACCACGGTGCGGCCATTGTCCTGCAGCACATCAACCGCCGGCTTAAATTCCGGCAACTGCTGCTGCAGCCGGTTACGCACCATTTTGCGCAGCACACCGCCGGCCCAATCGCTAGCATCTGCCGAAGCACCGCTGATAGAATTTTTCAGCTCCGCTTCAAGCTGCGGCACCCGCTGCTTGAGCAGCATTGCTGTTTGCGGCTCCACGCCGGAAAACTGCATATCAATTACCGGCTCTTTGATAACATTGCTCCAGGGACGGGCATAAAGCCTTATCTGCGCAGTAGAGCCTACGTCCATGGCCACATCTGTCAGCTCATAGCCCGTAAATACGCGGTCACCAATCTCCGTCAGCAGGCGGGCATAGTCATCCCTGGCTGCGTTTATGGCCCCGTCATCCTTATCTAAAAAAAGCTGATCCGCCACCACCTGCATACTGCTGCTCATTTTCTGCAGCAGCACATCGCTCGTGCCGCCATTGGTATCTATCACCTGCACCACCACTGCGTTAATGGGGGCAGAAAAAGCATGCTGCAATGGCAAGATGCTTGTCATTGCAGCACAGAGTAAAATCTTATTAAGCCTCATAGCCTAGCTTACTCCAAAAATTAGAACTGGCCACCAAAGCTGAAGTGGAACTTGCCGCCGTCCTCGCCATAGCCATAATCCAGCTTAACAGGACCCAGCGGCGAATTGATGCGCAGGCCTACACCATAGCTGCTCTTAATCAGGCCAAGGTCAAAGGCGTCCTCGTGACGCTTATCCCAGGCATAGCCGTTATCGGTAAAGAGTACGCCCTGCACCTTCTTGACGATGGGGAAGCGGTATTCCA
Organism: Ruminococcus intestinalis; assembly: GCA_963657675.1. Lineage (GTDB taxonomy): Bacteria > Bacillota > Negativicutes > Acidaminococcales > Acidaminococcaceae > Phascolarctobacterium_A. Next base: position 1,406 of record CAVKMV010000001.1, on the reverse strand, counting down.
ACGTTGCCTTCAGCATGCTGTTGCCACGGAACTGGTCATCCTCGTAGCCACGCAGGGTGTCGCTGCCGCCCATGGTGAAGCGCTGAGACAAAGGCATGCTGCCGCTAGCGTAGCCTGCCCCCAGGTTCAAAGCCCAAACGCTTTCGCCACCTGCACGGTAGTAGTAGCGCCAGTCAGCAGTCCACTTAGTAAAATCAAAGTCGCCGCCCAAGCCGCCGGCCCATTCTACGCTGTAGCCGATGCGCTTGCCTTCATGCGGGTCGTAAATATTGTCACGCGAATCAAACACGCGTCCAAAGGTGATACTGCGGGTTTTACCAAAGTTTTCCTTGCGACGGTCCAGATAATTTTCCGGCATCCAGGATTGATACTTATTGTTTTTATTAAATTGCGGCTCATAATACTGATCGCTGTCGCCCTCGTAGCCGTCAGCCTCACCCTTATAGATATCATCACGGTTTTTGATAGTGATATAGTTGCTGACAAATTCGTTATTCGTCTTGCGGCTGAAGGTCAGCTCCTGGCCACGGCGTTTTTTGTCGTAGCGGGCAATTTCGTCACCATTGATATTATAGTCAGCATATTCATTGGTAATATCATACAGATTCAGTGTCGCGCTGGTTTCCTTGCTGTCAATCCACGGACGAGTATAGCTGAAGTCATAGTTCTTGTTATCCTCGCCGCCAAACTCCCAGCGGATATTGATCTTATCGCCGGTACCACGGAAGTTTTTGTCGCCAATGGAAATCATTCCGACAAAGCCATCAGCATTGCTGTAGCCTGCGCCAATACCAAAGGTACCGGTGTTCATCTCGACAACGCTGATTTCAACCTCGACGCCGTTCGGTTCACGACCCGGGTTCAGCTTAATGTTGACATCTTCAAAATAGCCCAGGTTGTAAACGCGCTGCATACTGCGGCGTGCTGCCTTGGCATTAAAGGGCTCGCCCTTCTTCAGCTTCATTTCACGGGTGATAACGTAATCCTTCGTCTTAACGTTGCCCTTAACCTTAAAGCCTTCAACAATGCCTTCATTAACGGTAACCTTCAGCGTACCATCCTGCTCCATATGCACGTCGCTTACACGCGCCAGGATGTAGCCGTTAGAGCGGTACTCCTCCTCCAGCTTTTGCACGCATTTATTGATACTCTTGAGATTGGCAACCTTACCTTCCTCCAGGTCAAAAAGGCCTGCTACCTTCTTTTTATCCAGCACGGTATTGCCTTCAACCTCGGTTTTTTGGTAAACAGGGTTTTCCAGCACATGGTAAATCACCTGCACACCCTCAGGCACCAGCTTGAATTCAGGGTGCAGGTCATAAAACCAGCCCATATCGTAAATCGCGCTCAAATCTTCAGAAAGACCTGCTTCAGTGAACTCCATTCCAGGCTTAGTTTTGAGCGCG